>JBDSNK010000252.1:0-5933 GCA_039915385.1 Dokdonella sp. | reverse complement strand
CTTGCCGACACCGTCGCGGTCTTTCTCGACGGCATTCAGCAAACCCACGCGTCCGGATGCGGAACCGCGATGCGGCGCGCCGGTTGACGGCACGCACGCATGCAGCGATCCTCAGGTCCATCCACCGTCATGGTCACGAGCGCGCTTCAAGATGGACGAAGGGGTGACTTCCCTGCTGGCAGCTGCGAATCTTGGCGACACGGCCGCGGAGCAGCGTCTGTTCGAGCGGCTCTATGCGGAGTTGCGCCAGTGCGCGCATCGCCACCTGCGCGCCCATGCCAGCGACATCCTTTCCACCACCGCGCTGGTGCACGAGACCTGGCTGAAACTCTCTACGGCGGAAAACCTGCTGCCCGAAAGCCGCGCGCATTTCATGGCGCTTTCGGCACGCGCCATGCGCCAGATCATGGTCGACTATGCGCGTCGTGCTGGCGCCGAAAAGCGCGGTGGTAGCGCGGTTTTTCTGACTTTGGACGAGCAGATTCGTGATGGCGCCGAAGAGGCGCTTGAAGTGCTCGCGCTGGATCGCGCGCTGGCCACGCTCGAAAACATCGACGCGCGTGCCAGCCGTGTCGTGCAACTGCATTTCTTCGCCGGCATGACGTTCCCGGCGATCGCCGAGCTCGAAGGTGTCAACGAGCGGACGGTCAAGCGCGATTGGCAAGCTGCCCGACTGCTGCTGGCTGCCGAAATGCGCACACCTTCCTGACGTGCGGCTTGGCGATGTCCTCGCGCGGCGTGCGCTGGGCGTGCAGTTCTTCAACCCGCAGCCGAATCGCCGCTCGCATGCGGCTACGCTTGTTGATCCGCAGCCCGAACATCCAGTGCAAGCCGCCACCGTTCACGCTCCTCACGAAACGCACCTGACGGACCCGAGCGTCCTCCCGACTGGCCACTTCCGCCACAAACGCCAGCACGCAAACGATCCGCGGGTGTCAATCGAGGTTCTGCGCGCATGCCACGTTCAGCGCCGCAAGAACGAGCTTGCCGCTGCCGAAATGAGCATTGCATTTCACCAGCATCGACCACGCAGGTCAGGGATCGCCTTCTTCGCCGGCTGTGGACTCGACCTTGCCTGCCGGGACACAATCGGGCTTTACAGCATCGCTGCCAAGCAGCCACCACTCGCGCCGGTTCGCATGACCCACACGCATCGCCTTGCTCTTGTCGATGCAGTTGTCGGCGATCTCCATCGCCTGATCGAGGATGAAAATCCGTCGTTTCGCCGGGACCTGCTGCAGCCACTGCACAGCTTCCACATACTGCTTGTCCCACGGCGCGTTGAAACCGAATTCGCGCACAGGCCCAACCGCCATCAGCAGGTTCTGTTCCTTCCACGCGACCATGCCGATCTCGCTGTCCGCACCGGCCAGTTCGCGTGCATGGCGCATCACGCCGGCGGACGAACTCGAGTCGTTGAGCAGCGGATACGCCCACAGGCTCCATGTCATCCACAGGCCGACAATGCCCGCGAGCAGCGCATGCACGCCGCGGCGCGAACGGAACCACAGCGCAGCCGCGACGAGCACCGCTCCGATGACGAGAATCATCCCCCACACCATCGAGCCCAGATCCTCCAGTTCGCGTCGCTGCAGGAAGCCTTGCGCTGCCGTCGAATGCCCTAGCAGCGCCCAGATGCCGGCCGCAATGATCACTAGCCCGCCTGTCAGGGACAGCGCGAATGCGCTCACTCGCAGCCAGCGTGCAGCGGCAATGTCTTCGACATACGGTGCCATCGCAAGGGCGACCATCGGCAACACCGGCATCAGGTATACGTCGCGTTTGCCCACCGGAATGCTGAAGAAAAGGATCGCGAGCAACGCCCACGCGAGCGGCAGCAGCACGCGAGCTTCGCCCGCCTTCAGGTCACGCCACCAGCGCGGCACCGCGGCGGGATATCCGAGCGACAGCGGGAACCAGTTGAACAACACGATCGGCAGGTAGTACCAGAACGGTTGCGGATGCGACCATGAGCCCGCATAGCGGCCAGCCGTCTGGTGAAAGAAGATGTCGTCGACATAGACAGTATATTCAGCCCCACCGCGCGCATGCGCGGCGAACAATACGGCACCGCCCCAAGCGAGAATCGGTGCGACAAACGCCACTGCACCACCGAGCCAACGCAACGTGGATGCCGACGTGCGTGTCACCCCTTCCCAGTTTCGCTGCCGCGCAAACAGGTATGGCAGGAACATCAACAATGCAAGCACACCGACGCCCTTGCTGATCACCCCCAGGCCGGCCGCAAAACACCCCAGCCAATAGGCACGCCAGTTCGGTCCGCGCAGGAAATGCAACAGCAAGCCCCAGTTCGCGAGCGTGATCCAGCCCATGACCAGCGGATCGATCTGCGCCCGCTTCACCTGGTACATGAACTGGAATGCAAACAGCACGCCGACTGCCGCGAACAGTCCAGCGCGGTGGTTCCACAAGCGGCGACCTAGATCGTAAGTGAGTCCGAGCGTGAGCAGCCCTGCAAGCAGGGAAGGCAGCAGGAATGCGATGCGCCAGTTGCGCACCACTTCATACGATGCTGCCTGCATCCAGAACAGCATCGGCGGTTTGTCCGAATACAGCTCGCGCCCGCGATGCGGAAACAGCCAGTCGCCGGATTCGACCATTTGTTTGGCCACCTGCGCGTAACGCGGCTCGTCGGACGGCCACGGATCGCGCAGGCCCATTCCGACGCCGAGCAGGATCAGCGCAAACAGCAAAAACAGCCAGAACGTGCGGCGCTCAACCGCGTCCACGCGTGTCGTCGGTGTGGCAAAGGTGACCATGGCAGTAAGCATGCTGGGTAAGCCATGCATGGTAGCAGCACGGCCCAGGGCCAGTTCGGCGCCCGCCTGCCGACAGAGTGCGCGCGCGTTGCTGCATCCTGGAAACGAATCCGTCCCGCAGTTGCCCACACGGCGACGCGACGGTTTTTCAGCAACCAACCTGCGTTGCCGACCGCTCTGCTCAGGTGACTACCCGCCTTCGCGAACGGCGCAAGCGCGCCATTGCGTTGTTGCGCGGCGAGGCTGGATACTTCTCTCGAACCGCAAAGACCTGCCGCATGACGCCGACCCCTGCCGCCACCGATTTCAACGAACAAGCATTGGCAACCGCCTCGGCGTTGCCGGCGCGCTATTACAACGGCGTGGAGGCTTCGCAGCTCGATCGACGGACGGTGTTTGCACGCAGCTGGCAGCTGGCCGCGCATGCATCGCAACTCGACCATGCGGGCGATCACGTCGTCACGGAAATCGCCGGAGTACCGCTGCTGGTGGTGCGCGGCGACGATGGTGCCTTGCGTGCATTGCACAACGTCTGCCGTCACCGCGCCGGCCCGCTAGCTATCTGCCCGGGACGCGGGGCCAAGCGTTTGCGCTGCCACTATCACGGCTGGACCTACGCGCTCGATGGCCAATTGCTGACTGCGCCGGAAATGGCTGATGCGAAAGACTTCGACGTCGCGGCGGTACGCCTGCCACAGGCGCAGATCGAACTCTGGCGTGGTTTCGTTTTCGCCGCGCTGGCGAATGCGCCACCGCTCGCCGACGTTTTCGATGGAATCGACGCGCGTATCGGCGCGGACGCCTTCGCCGGATACAGCCTGCAGCAACACGTCGCCTACGACATCGCCTGCAACTGGAAGGTCTACGTCGACAACTATCTCGAGGGCTACCACGTCCCGCACATCCATCCGCAACTCAACCGGATGCTCGACTACCGCAGCTACATCACCGAACTCGCACGCTGGCATTCGCTGCAGTGGAGTCCGCTCGAGAGTGCGGGCGACCTGTACGGCAACGGCGAAGCGCTGTACTACTGGATCTGGCCGAACACGATGCTGAATATCCTGCCGGGCCGCCTGCAGACCAATCGCGTGCTGCCGCTTGGACCGGATCGCTGCCGCGTCGAATTCGATTTCTACTATCCGGACGACGATGCCGGGGCCGCCCGCCGTGAGCGCGATCTGGCCTTCAGCGACATCGTGCAAAAGGAAGACGTCGATATCTGCGAGCGCGTGCAGCAGGGCCTCGCATCCGGTTCGTATCGCGCCGGCCGCCTCAACCCACGCCGCGAGAGTGGCGTGCATCACTTCCATGAGCTGCTGCGTTCGGCCTATCGCGCCGATTCGTGATGCGGCGGTCGCCCACGGCGTTGAACTAAAGCGCCTGCCCAATGCTCAACAGCCAAGAGAATGCATAGTTGAGATGGCATCGCATGCGTGCTTGCGGGATGTCCATCATCAGTCGCGGCGCGAGCTGCAAAAACTCACATTGCGGACGTCAGCGGGTTAACCGGACTGCAACACGGCGTTAACCGTAAGCACACCGGCGCTGCGTAAGCTGCTCGCGGACACAGACGGAGAACCTCACATGCGTGATCAACGGAGCACCGAAGTGAATGTGCTTGGCTACAAGATTGAACGCGTTCGACAAATGGATGACCGCGGTGACGTCGCAACACAATGGTACGAAGTGCTGGCGCCCGACTCCGGCGCCCTGCTCGGTTCGTTCGCACATCGCGCGGAAGCCGAACGCGACATCGTCACTCGTGAGCTCGATGTATTGCCGCGTGCTGTCGCCGCCTGATTGCCGACACGCGAGGATGCGCGAGGAATCGCGAGCTGCTAGATGGAAACATGCACGAGCGGCTTCAGCTGCAATGCTTTACATTGCACCCGCGAAAAACATCGCGGCCGAAGCCGCTCCTGCCAATCTCTACGGTGCGACCGTGAACTCGTCCGCATCCATCCATGCGGGGAAACGGTCGCGATGCGCGGAAAGCCTGGCGGCATCGAGTGAAGTCGTGACGACCTGCTCCTGCGCACCGAGCTCGACCAGCGGCGCCCCCAGAAAATCGAGCGCTGCACTGTCACCGGCATAGTGCAGCTCGTTGCCGTCGATGCCGACGCGATTCACGCCGACGCAATAGCTCCAGTTCTCGATCGCGCGCGCCTGCAGCAAGGTCCGCCACGGATGACGACGTGCGCTCGGCCAGTTCGCGACATAGACGAGCAGGTCGTAGTCGAAGCGCTGCGCATTGCGATCATAACGATTGCGCGACCACACCGGGAAACGCAGGTCGTAGCAAACCAGAGGGCAGATACGCCAACCATTGAGCTCCACGATGAGGCGTTCTTTGCCGCTGCCATAGCGCTCGTGCTCGCCCGCCATGCGGAACAAATGGCGTTTGTCGTACAGCGCATGCGTGCCATCGGGCCGCATCCATACCAGGCGATTCACGCATGTGCTGCCATCGCGCATGACGAGGCTGCCAGTAACCACGGCATCGACTTCGCGAGCGAGTTCGCGCAGCCAGCGCAGGCCTTCGCCTTCCATCGTCTCAGCGTTGCCGAGTGTCTCGTTGGTGAAACCGGACAAGAACGTCTCTGGCAACACGATCAAGTCGGCATGCCCGCGCAGCGGACGTACCAGCGCGCCGTAGTAGTCGCGATTCGCGCCGGCATCGTGCCAGTGCGTCGCGCCCTGGACGAGAGAGACCCGCAGCGGGCTTAGCGCAGCAACGCTCGTCATGTCAGAGCGCCTTCAGGCGTGTCGCTGCCTGTTCCAGCGTCGCATCGCTTTTCGCGAAGCAGAAACGGATCAAGCGCTGATCGGCAGGTGGCGTCTCATAGAACGCCGAGATCGGAATCGCTGCCACACCGCCTTCCTTGGCCAGCCATTCACAGAATGCAAGATCGTCGGCCTTGCTGAGTTGAGAATAGTCTGCGATCTGGAAATACGCTCCGCCCACGGGCAACAGCTCGAATTTCGAACCCGCGAGAAGCTCGCGAAAGCGATCGCGCTTGGCTTGATAGAACGCAGGCAGATCGAGATAGTGCTGCGGATCCTTTTCGAGAATTTCAGCCAGCGCCACCTGCGCTGGCGTGAACGTGCAGAACGTCAGGTACTGGTGCACCTTGCGAAACTCCGCCGACA
>JBDSNK010000219.1:0-2878 GCA_039915385.1 Dokdonella sp. | reverse complement strand
ATGGTTGCGCCATGACCGCGAAAGCTACGACTTGATCTTCGTGGATCCGCCGACGTTCTCCAATTCCAAGCGGGCAGACGATTTCGACGTGCAGCGCGACCACGCCGAATTGCTCAAGCTGTGCGGCGAGCGGCTGGCGCCGGGCGGCTTGATCGTCTTCTCGAACAATTCGCGCCGTTTCACCCTGGATGAGGGTGTAAATCACACATTCGATGTGCGCGACATCACACCCGCGACGATTCCGTTCGACTTCGCGCGCAACGCGCGGATTCACCGTTGTTTCGAATTGCGTCGTCGTCACGAGAGTTGAGCAATTTCTTAACGCAAGCCGTGAAATGCTCAGTCCCGATTCAGCCGCTCGA
Source organism: Dokdonella sp. (assembly GCA_039915385.1). Lineage (GTDB taxonomy): Bacteria > Pseudomonadota > Gammaproteobacteria > Xanthomonadales > Rhodanobacteraceae > Dokdonella_A. Next base: position 2,516 of record JBDSNK010000219.1, on the reverse strand, counting down.
CCGCAGCATGCGAGTCGTACTTCTGGAGGGTACTTTCATGATCAACAAGGTTCGCTTCGCGATGTTCGGTTTGCTGGCTGCTGCAGGCATTGCGCTTGCACCGTCGGCGTTCGCGCGCGGTCACGTGAATCTGGGCATCAACATCGGCTTGCCCGGTATCGGAATCGGATTTTCCGATTGTCGGCATTGCGGCTGGGGTGGCAACTATGGCGGCCGCGGTTACTATGGCGGCGGCTACGGCGGTGGTTACTACGGCGGCGGTTACTCCGGCTACGTGGCGCCTGCTTACTATGCGCCCTCTTACTACGGTCCGTCGTACTACGGAGCCTCCTATTACAACTCGGGTTATTACGAGTCGTCCGACTACGGTTATCCGGCCTACGGTGCGGTTTACTACAGAAGTGGCGGCCACCACGGGCACTACTCCGAGCGTCGTCACGACCGCGGCGACCGCCACTACGACGGGGACTACGGCCATCGTGCAAGCTACTACGATCGCAGCGACTCCTATCGCCACTGATCTACGCTAAGCGCTGACGGCGCACCCTCCCCACTCCCCGCCGTCAGCACTCCCGCCCCGCGACGATTTCCCCTGATCGTCGCGGGGTTTCTTATGTCCATGGATGGACGGTACGCCGGAAATGCAGGAGCATTTTCCGGCGATGTCCATGGATGGACGGTACGCTGGCAATGCAGGAGCAATTGCCAGCGTCGAGATGCGATGACCCCCGTCGGGCCAGCGAACACTCTCCACTTCCCTGTGGGTCGCAATGCAGGAGCAATTGCCGACGATGCCCAAAGTTCCTTGCGCCTCTTGGGCAGCACTGGGCCAAACTCCAGCGCATCCTCGCCGTCGGGTTATGATGCTCCGCTACGCATCCCGATTTGGCTAACGCATGACCGACGATTCCAGTCGATCCAGTCCGACCGCAGCCGGCGCACCGCCAAGCGGCTGGACTTTTTTTCGCCAGTGGCTGAAAAACCCGCGAGCGGTCGCAGCGTTGGCGCCGTCGGGACGTCAACTGGCTGGAAAAATGGTCGCCCAGCTGCCGCCCGGCGCCCGTCGCATCATTGAGTTGGGTGCCGGCACCGGCGTATTCACGCGCGCATTGATCGACTGCGGAATTGCGGCCAATGACCTGCTCGTTGTCGAATTGAACGAAGAGCTTGCGCGCCATCTGCAGCGGCAATTTCCGCAGTCGCTGGTGGTGAATGGCGACGCCTGCGACCTCGCGGGTATTGTCGCCCGCCATCAATTTGCGAGTGCGGGCGAAGTCGATGCCGTGATCAGCGGCCTCGGATTTCTCGCCATGCCGCGCGCGCTGCAGAAGCAGATATTGGAGGCCGTGTTCGCGGTGCTTGGCGCGAATGCGCCCTTGGTCCAGTTCACCTATGGCCCGTCCAGCCCATTGCCGCGCGACTTGCTCGGTGAGCTTGGCTTGAGCGTGCGCCGCGCCGGCATCGCGTTGTTGAACGTGCCGCCGGCCGTGGTCTATGTCTATACGCGCAACCGATCGACGTCGGTTCGCCCCGTTCGCGCCGGCGATACGAACTGATCGGTCCGTCCGTCGCAGCAGAGCAATCCTGGCGCGCTATCATGCACGCCGCTATCCGCACTAAAGAGGACACGCCGTGGCTGATTCGCCGAATCCCGATTGGATGAACCAGTGGCAGTCCATGTCGCGCCAGTATCTGAATGCGTGGCAGGAGATGTCGCGCAATGGCGCCCTCGGCCAGGCGTCGCCCGTTGCTCCGACATGGCCTCCGCAGGGCTTCGATCAAGCAACGCGCACTTTTACAGGCGGTGGCGGCCAGGGCGAAACGATCGAACGTCTCGTCGACAGTGCGAAAACCTATGCATCCTTCATGCAGTCGATGCTTGCCACCAGCATGCAGGGTGGCGCAGCGCCCAACTGGAGCGATGCGTTACGCCAGGGATTCGCCAGCATGGGCGGCAGTGCGCCGATGTTCAATCCGTCGGCTGCGCAGGGATGGCCGGGAATGGCGGGGCAGGGCGGCGACGGCTTTGCGCAGATGATGAGTGCGCTCAGTGCAATGAAAATGCCGGCGAACGGTGGCGTCGACGAGATCAAGGGCTGGCTCAACCTGCCTGCGTTCGGCTTGGCACGCGAACATCAGGAGCACCAGCAGAAATCTGCCGTCGCCTGGGTCGAATATCAAGAGCACATGGGGCGCTACAACGCGCTGATGCTGAAGGCGAGCCAGCGCGGCTTCGAGCTGTTCGAGGGAAAGCTCAGCGAACGCGAACAGCCAGGCCGGCAGATCGAATCGCTGCGTGCGCTCTACGACTTGTGGGTCGATGCTGCGGAAGAGGGCTATGCCGAGATCGCGCTGTCGCAGGAATTCCGCGAAGCCTACGGTGCAATGGTCAATGCGCAGATGCGCGTGCGCTCGCAGGTGCAGCAGGAAGTCGAACGCGTGGCGACCGACTTCGGCATGCCGACGCGCAGTGAGATCAACAGCATCGGCGAACGCCTGCAGGCCTTGCGGCGTGA
>JBDSNK010000212.1:0-7427 GCA_039915385.1 Dokdonella sp. | reverse complement strand
TCGGACGACAGCTCGAACAGGCGCAGCAGCGTTTCGAAGTCGGTCTCGCCGCGATCACCGATGTCAACGACGCCAAGGCCCAGCATGACCAGGCCGTCGCCAGCGTGATCAACAACCGCAATTCGCTTGATCAGGCGCGCGAAGCGGTTCGCCAGCTCACCAACAAGGAGCCCGGCGAGTTCCACAAGCTGCGCGAGAACCTGCCGCTCGATCATCCGACGCCGGATGATCCGGCCGCTTGGGTGGACGTCGCATTGAAGCAAAACCCCGCCTTGAGCTCGGCCGCGCTCCAGGTCGATGCCGCGAATGCGAACATCAACACCGCCCGTGCCGGCCATCTGCCCACGATCAGCGGCCAGTTGAGTTATGGACGGGCGCCGAGCTGGTCCGATACACGCTTCGGCGGGGTTGGCGAATTCCACGATTTCAGCGGTGACCCGCGCTGGGGAAGCACGGTATCGGTAACCTTGAACGTGCCGATCTTCAGCGGCGGCCTGACCCAATCGCGCGTACGTCAGGCGATTTACAACCGCGACTTCGTGCAGGATCAGTTCGAGTTCAACCGCCGCCAAGTCGAAGCGACCACGCGCAACGATTTCCGTTCCGTGATTGCCGGCGCGAGCGCGGTCGAGGCGACCAAGGCTGCCGTGGTGTCGGCGCAAAGCTCGGTCGAAGCGACCCAAGCTGGTTACGAGGTGGGCACGCGCACGATCGTCGACGTGCTGATCAGCCAGCAGACCCTGTTGCAGGCACAAAGTGGTTATTCGTCGGCACGCCACACCTTCGTCCTCAGCGGTCTGTTGCTGAAACAAGCAGCCGGCGTGATCGAAGTGAAGGACCTCGAAGCGATCAACGCACTACTGGAATGACGGCCGGATTGTGGGGAACAGTGAATCGTTCAAGCGCGGAGTAGGGCGAGTCGGTTGTTCTACCGACTCCCGATTCCCGATTCCCGATTCCCAGCTTCGAGCAACACGCGCTCGACAAACTCCATCGTGCGTTCAACCGCACCGCGTTCGCGTGCCATGACACGGTGCGCTGCCTCGCCCATGCTGCGACGCTCAACTTCACGCGAGAGCAGGCGCACGACCGTCGAGCCGAGCGCATCGCCATTGACAATCCTGAGCGCGGCACCGGCATTGATCAGGTCTTCGGTGACTTCCTCGAAGTTGAACGTCTGCGGACCGACGATGACCGGGCATGCCAGAGCCGCGGGTTCCAGCAGGTTGTGTCCACCGACCGGGACCAGGCTGCCACCGACGAAGGCGACATCGGCTGCGGCATAGAACTCGATCAACTCGCCCATCGAATCGACGACGAAACACTGGCAGGTTGGATCGGCACCGCCGTCCTCGCTGCGTATCTGGGTGCGGAATCCATAAGCGCGACAGGCGGCGACGATCGGCTTGAAGCGCTCCGGGTGACGCGGCGCGATCAGCAACATGGCATCCGGAAAGCGACGCAGCACTTCCGCATGCGCCTTGAGCACGGTCAGCTCCTCGCCTTCGTGCGTACTCGCCGCGATCCATACGGGTCTTCCGCTGCCAGCCGCTGCACGGAAGGTGAGGCCGCGATCACGCACGCCTTCCGGCACGGTCATGTCGAACTTGAGGTTGCCTACAATCGCCAGGCGCGGCTCGGCCGCGCCGAGCGAACGCAGGCGCTCCGCATCCGACGTCGATTGCGCGGCGACGAAACTCGCGCAGCGGATCGCGCGTCGCGCCAGCGGCTGAATGGGCCAATAACCACGCAGCGATTTTTCCGACAGTCGCGCATTCGCGATCACGATCGAAATGTCGCGCTCGGCGCAGGACATGAACAGGTTCGGCCAGATTTCGGTCTCCATGATCACGGCCAGATGCGGTCGCACCCGATTGAGAAATCGCTTGACCGCCGTGGTCAGGTCGTACGGCAGGTAGACATGGAACACGCGATCACCGAACAACTGCAGTACACGATCGGATCCTGTAGGCGTGACCGTGGTGATCACGAAAGGCGATTCGCGATAGCGCAGCATCAACGCTTCAATCAAGGGCACCGCGGCGTTGACTTCGCCCAGCGATACCGCATGAATCCAGATGCTGTCCCTGATGCCGGGATCCGCAAAGAAACCGAAGCGCTCGCGCCATCGTGCGAAGTAGCCGTGGTACTTGATACCGCGCGCGGCGAGTCGATAGACGACAAAAGGCGTCAGCAGATAGAGGGTGAGGGTGTAGATGAAGCGTTGGAACACGGGGACATTCGGCGCAGGAGGTGCCGCAGTATAGCTATCGGGGCTGATGGCCGAGGTGCACGGTGGCGTTCCAGGCTTCGCTCGTCGACCGGCGGCAACGAATTCAATCTGCGCCCATGCGTCTGCGCCCCCTTGCGTCAGTCATCACCCCTGCTTCCCTCATAATCCACCGATGACGCACGCCGCACCACCGTTTCGCGCCACCCTGCTCGCGCCGCGCCACTGGCCGGCCTGGCTCGGCTTGGGCGTGATCGCACTCATTGCCAGACTGCCGTATGCGTGGCTGTGTGCGATCGGCCGTGCGCTTGGCTGGCTGGCTGTACGCCTCCTCGGCGAACGCCGACGCGTAGCCGCGCGCAATATCGATCTGTGCTTCCCTCAGCTCGATCGAGCTTCACGCGCCGTACTGCTGGAAGATACGCTGCGCGACAGCGGCATGATGCTGATCGAATTCGCGCTGGCCTGGATGGGCTCGGTACGCGCAATCGGTCGCATACCGTTGACCGTCGAAGGCCTCGAACACCTCGCCGCTGCGCGCGCGGCCGGGCATGGCGTGCTCCTGGTCGGCGCGCACTTTTCCCATCTGGAACTTTGTGCGCGCCTGGTATCCCAACGCATTCCGATCGCCGGCATGTACCGCGAGCATGCGGATGCGGCGTTCGAGTGGGCGATCAAACGTGCACGACTGCGCTACGCCGATGCAATGTTCGCCAAGGACGAGTTGCGCCAGACGCTGCGCTACCTCAAGGTCGGCGGCACCGTCTGGTACGCGCCGGACCAGGACATGCGCGGCAAGGACATCGTCTTCGCGCCATTCTTCGGTGTACCGGCGGCGACGATCACGGCGACCCACCATCTCGCCCGTTTGTCAGGCGCGAAGGTGATGCCTTTTTTTCATCGCCGGCTTGCCGGTGGCGGCTACGCGATCCGGCTGGAAGCGCCGATCGAGCCCTTCCCGACCAACGACGCGGTCAACGATACCGCGCGCGTCAACGCCTGCATCGAACGCATGGTGTGCGAAGCGCCAAGTCAGTACCTTTGGCTGCACAAGCGCTTCAAGACGCGACCGCCCGGGGCGGCGGACGTCTACTGACCGAAGCTGGACCGGCCGGAAAAAAGGGGAGTGGAATGGGATTCTTGATCGTCATCGCGTGTTGCTTCGCCGGCATGGTCATTGGCGGCATGGTGGGCACCGATGGCATGGTCGCTGTCGGTTTCTTCTTCGGCCTCGCCAGCGGCCTCATGCTCGTACGCCAGCGCAGTCTGTCTGCGCGCGTCGATGCGCTGCGCAGCGATGTCGATGCGCTGAGACAGATGCGGCTAGCGGAGCCCGCAGCAATACCGCTCCCCAGCCGCGAAGAAGTGGCGCCTTCCACAACGGCGTCGAGGCTGTCGGTCCCGGCGCAAATGACCGCACCGCCTGTACCGGATTGGACCGCACCCCTCATCGATCTGCGCGTGGACGACGCCACTGCAGCTTCATCGCCTGTCGCAACGCTGCCCGCCGAGACGCTGCCGCCGGCTCCACCCACGCCACCTCGGCGCGTGATCGTTCCACCACGCCGGCCGAGCAGCCCCGATCTGTTTGAACGCGCTATCGCGTCGGTGAAGCGCTGGTTCAGCGAAGGCAACATACCGGTGAAGGTCGGCATGCTGGTGCTGTTCGCCGGCATCGCCTCGCTGCTCAAGTACGCGTCCGATCAGGGCTGGCTGACCCTGCCGATCGAACTGCGCATTGTCGGCATCGCACTCGCCGCGATCGCCGCCCTCGTATTCGGATGGCGCGAACGCGAACGTCGGCGCAGCTTCGGCTTGAGCTTGCAGGGCGGCGCAATCGGCGTGCTGCTGATGACCGTGTTCGCCTCGTTCCGTCTCTATCATTTACTCCCGCCCACGGCTGCCTTCGCGCTAATGCTGATCCTCATCGCGGGCACCGGTGTGCTCGCCGTGCTGCAGGACGCGCTTGCGCTCGCGGTGCTCGGTATCCTCGCCGGCTTCGCCGCACCGATCCTGATCTCGACCGGCAGCGGCGACCACGTCGTGCTGTTTTCCTACTACGCGCTGCTCAATCTCGCGATCTTCGCGATCGCCTGGGTGCGGCCATGGCGCGCGCTCAATCTGCTCGGCTTCGTCTTCACGTTTGCGATCGGTATCGCATGGGGCGTGCTCAGCTACCACTCCGAATTGTTCGCCACCACAGAACCCTTCCTGCTGATCTATTTCGCAATCTATCTGGCGGTTCCGATCCTGTATGCGCGCAAACGTGAACCGACGCAGCGCGATATCGTCGACGGCACCCTCGTATTCGGCAATCCACTGGTCGCGTTCGCCTTGCACGCAGCGTTGCTTAACGGCGAGCGCATGCCACTCGCGTATTCGGCGCTTGCACTCGCAGCGATCTACGCCCTGCTTGCATGGCAGCTGTTGCCCCGCGCGCGCATGCGCGTGCTCGGCGAAGCGTTCGCTGTACTGGGCGTCGGCTTTGCGACGCTTGCGGTGCCACTCGCGCTCAGCGCGCGCTCGACTTCCTGCACGTTTGCACTCGAAGGCGCCGCCCTGGTCTGGCTTGGCCTGCGCCAGGAGCGCCTGCTGCCGCAGGTGAGCGGATGGCTGCTGCAGGCGCTTGCTGCATTGGCTTTTGTGGCCGCGCTTGCGTTCGGCACGCAGGGCGGCGACGCGGCACCGCTCGCCAACAGCTTCTTCATCAGCGCCGCGCTGATCTGTGGCGCCGCGTTTGTCAGCGCATGGTTGTACGCACGTTCCGGTACATGCACGCCGTTGGCGCTGCTGCTGTACCTCTGGGGTCTTGCGTGGTGGCTCGGCGATGGCCTGCACGAGATCGACCGTTTTGTACCGGGGCACCTGCAAGTACAAGCCATGCTCGCACTTGTTGCGTTGACCGCAGCGCTTGCGGCGCTTGCATTCGCGCGCACCGCAGCCAGCGCTACTGCATGGACGTCCGCCCTCGCGCTGGCCAGCGCAGTCCCCCTGGTGCTCCTTTTCGCCGATGTGGGCGCACGCCCCTTCGCGGGTTGGGGTCTCGCCGCATTCGCGACCTATGCCATGGCGGGCTACTTCGCGCTGCACGCGCTGCGCGAAGCGAGCGGCCCGGTTGCTGCGTTCGCGCAGATTGGCTGGGCGTGGACCTGGACCTTCGCCTTCGCGCTCGCACTGCGTCAGTTCGGTGCGGATGGCCATCTCGGCGTGGGCTGGCTGGATGCGCTCACCGCACTGCCCCTGCTGACCGCATGGGCGATCACGCTCGTGCGTCCGCTCTGGATCGCGCCGCCACTGACTGCCCGTTTCAACGAGCATCGAGGCGTGCTGCTCGGCCTGCAGGCGATCGTCGTGTCCTGCACGTTCGTCCTGCTGTTCTGGGAAGCCGGTGACAACACGCCCCTGCCCTTCATCCCCCTCCTCAATCCTGTCGAACTGGTGCAGCTCGGCATACTCGCCTGTGCCGCACGCTGGCTCATCGACTCCGCGGCACCAGGCGAACTCGCACAACGGCGCGTTGCCGTGCTTGCGGCCGCGGGATTTGCGTTGGTCACGGTGGCGACACTGCGCGCGGTGCATCATCTGGGCGGCGTCGCATGGGATGCGCAGCTGTGGGATTCAAACCTCGCGCAGACATCACTGACCATGGTATGGAGCGTGCTGGGCGTGCTCGGCTGGGTGCTCGGCTCGCGCCGCGGTCAGCGCGTGCTGTGGCTTGCCGGCGCGGTGCTGATGGGCGTCGTGCTCGCCAAGCTCCTGCTTGTCGATCGCACGCATCTGGGCAACCTGTTCGGCATCGTCTCGTTCATCGCTTACGGATTGCTGTGCACGGTGATTGGCTATTTCGCACCGGCGCCGCCGCGCAGCCGTGAACCATTCGACGGGTCGACCACATGAAGCTGCGTTCCGCGTTCGCGTCATCCATATTGGCACTCGTTGTCGCGTCATCCGCGCTCGCGGGCTCGCCGGCCGACTATGCCTATGTGTTCCCAATCGAGACGCCCGCTGCTGCCGGCGACAGCAGCGCGTGGCGAATCGATTTGACACCGGCGGTATATGCGTGGGCGCAAGACGTATCTCTGCGTGACATTGAAGTCTTCAATGCAGCAGGCGCACCTGTGCCGTTTGCGCGTTTCAACAGGACGCCCGAAGCAACCCAGCGCGAGCATCGCGCCGCACTGCCGTTGCTGGATCTGCCGGCAACCGCATCGGCGACGAGCGCAAGCGACCTGCGCCTGATCATCGATCGTGATGCGGACGGCCGTTTGCGCCGTATCGATGCCGGTGAAAAGACACCCGCCGACGCAAAGTCCTTTGTCCGCGACTGGCTGCTCGACGCCAGCGGCTTTGAGCATGCGATCGACCAGCTTGTGCTGTCGTGGAGTACGCCCGTATCCGGTGTCGTCGCTCGCTTCAGCGTCGAAGCGGGCGACGACCTGCAAAACTGGCACGGCGCCGGCAGCGGCACCGTGCTCGCGCTCGAACAGGAAGGCGCGCACCTGGAGCGCCACGAGATCGCATTGAATGGCATCCACGCGAAGTACCTGCGCCTGCATCGGCTCGATGACGGTCCGATGCTAGCGGGCCTCGCTGTACAGACACGTTCGTTCGAACGCGGGCCCGCTGCACCCACGCGCGCCTGGCTGGATGCGGGGCTTCTCGCGACATCCGTGCAGGGCGATCCGCCACCGCCCGGCGTTACGCGCTTCGACTATGGGCTGCCAGCGGCGCTGCCCGTCGAGGCCGCACGCGTCGAACTCGAGAACGACAACGCGCTTGCACCACTGACGCTTTCGGCGCGGTTTCCGGGCAGTGTCGACCGGAAATGGACCGTACTCGCGCAGACCACCGCGTTCCGTCTGCGTTCCGGCGACGAGACGCTGACCAATGCCGACATCGAAGTCACCAGTGCATCGCGGCTGCGCGAATTCCGCATCGAGTCCCGCACACCGCTGACCGTGGCGCCGCACCTGAGCCTCGGTTTCCAGCCAGATGGCTTCGTGTTCCTCGCCGAAGGTGCCGGACCTTACACGCTCGCGGTCGGAAGCGTGCATGCGCAACGCGCCAGCTATCCGGTCGAAGCCGCGCTCGCCAGCCTGCGCGCGAAGCTCGGCAAGGATTGGCAGCCGCTGCTGGCAACGCTGGGTGCTGCGAAGGAAAGTGCGGGCGCTGCTGCATTCAAGACGTTGCCGGTGCC
>JBDSNK010000300.1:0-7238 GCA_039915385.1 Dokdonella sp. | reverse complement strand
GATCCGGTTCCATTCGCATAGAGACCTCCCCCGCGACTGGCGTGGTTGCTGTGCAAGTGGACGTTGGTCGCGTCGAGTGAGCCGGCACCGTCGAAGTAGATGCCGCCACCGTTGCCGCCCGTAGTCGCGCCGGTGAACGTCAGCGTGTCCAGTGATACCGCGATCGAGCCGCGAATGGTCAGCGCACTGCCATTGCGATGCAGCGCAGTGATGGTGGTTTCGCCGCTCGCTTGCGGTCCACTGCAGTCGGCGGCGTATCCGCCGGTGATCGTGATGATGTGACCGTTGATATCCCGGCCATCGATGCCCAGCGCTTCATTGAAGCTGCCGGCGGAAACGACGATGTGGGGATCAGAAAAATCACCGTTGCGCTGTCGCGCCATGATCGTATTGATCGCGGCCTGGATCGTGCGCGCCTCGCAGGTTGGCGCCGCACCGACGCCGACCCATGCCGACGCAGGTACGGCGACCAACAGCAACAGCCATGCAACGAGCTGTGTGCCGCGCGAAATGTCTCGTGATCTGCGCATGTAGAAACTCCTTCGAATCTGGTCAGGGACGATCACGGCAACGATCCTTCGGCATCGACATGGACGTCATCCAGCGCATAGCCAAAGTACGATCCGACATTGGTCTCGTCCGTTCCCAGGCGCCAGCGCAGACGCACGCTATTTCCGTCCGCCGAAGCAGGCAGATTAACGACGACATCCTTGTAAAGCCCTTGCGTGCTTCCACTCCATACCGCGCGTCCCTTGAGCGGGTTGTTGCCTGGCGAAAAGGCCGGGAGAGAATGGTCGTAAGCCCCGCTGACGAAGCTCCCGCCAGCCTGGAAAATATCCGAGAAGGGTCCTCCCGCAATCGCAATCTCGAGCACGATGCCATCGCGAGCAAACACGGAGCCTGGCGACGCCTCTTCCATGTTCATCAAGTGACGAAACCGCAGGCGCCCTTTTGTCGCTATTTGTATCGACGGGGTCACGAGGAACCTGTCAGTGACAAAGGGAGGCTCGTCGGTGAAGGCCGCGTTCGGCGAACTGGCGCTTGAAGTGGTGATCGTCGACCAATCGGCACCCAGCCATCCGACGGGCAATGCAGGCGCCGTCACATGATCGAAATTTTGGTCAAACGGAAACGGTGTATTTGCATCGACATGGATGTCATCGAGCCAATAGCCGACACCCGCCTCAAAGGCGTCAGTGCCCATCCGCCAGCGAAAGCGGACCCCTTTGCCATTAGCCGACGCTGGCAGATTGACCGCGACATCCTTGTATCCGTCAGTAGCTCCACCCCATGCGCTGCGCCCGGCAAGCGGGTTGCCTGACGAGGGGAATATCAGGTGATCGTAGCCACCGCTTGCGAAGCTGCCACCCGCCGCAAAAATGTCCGTGAACGGTTGTTGGTCAATCGAAATCTCGAAGACGACTCCATCGAAAGTTATTCCAGATCCTGGTGATGCATCCAGATCCATCTTGTGGCGAAACCGCAACTTCCCGTAGTTCACAATGTAGACTGCCGAAGTCTCAAGCGACTTGTCGCTAGCCGTCGCAGGGTCGTCTGCGAATGCCGCGTTCGGCGAACTTGCTGCAGCGCTGGCGACCGTGCGCCATCCAAGCGAGGCGTCGTTGTGGTTGTCGAGCCAACCAAAGGGCAAAGCGGGGGCGGTCAGTTCATCGAAGTTTTCGTCTGCCGGAAAGGTTGGAAAAACCTGCAGCTCGTACGCGCCGAGATCAACTGGACCACCGAGCGAATGGTCGGCCAGCGGCAGATCCACAACGCGCGCATGTCCTTCGAGATCCGTGCCGGATTCGCCGAAAGCCGGCGCAAAATCAATCCCGGCGCTATAGGGAAGCAGATGGTAGTCACCGGCCTCAGGATTGGTGAAATCCACCGGCAAATTCGTCACGTGGGCATCAGCGCCAAGGGAGCCACCAATGGACTGGATCTCGATCGAAACGACATCGCTTATATTGCGCGATCGACCGCTGTTTTGAAGCAAGGTTACGCGATTGTTCTGCCTGATCAGCGATTTGGCCAATACCAAATCTCCGGTGAGCGAGAGAACGTTTGCGCCTCCGATCTGATTGCCGGCGACGGTGCAATGATTGAGCAGCAGTGCGCCCGATTCTTCCGTCCGAATCAAATCACCCGTCGTCTGATTGTCGGCAAGCAAGCAAGCGTTCATGCTCAGCAGCACGCCTGCCGCCGTTTGGAATCCGCGAATCGCGTACTTCCCCGTATTGCGGCGCATTTCCACGCGACTTGCGTCGAAACCGGCCAAAGTCTGCACCAATACCGCAGAACCATCTGTTGCCTGTCCGTATTCATCAATTGCAACGGCATGGTTGTCATTGATTGAGGTGCACGGGCTCCCTTGTGTACATGCGAGAGCACCAAGGGAAGTTGCCGGCTCCGGACCACACGCAGCGGGCGGTCCGGGGGTCAGAGCAACGTCGGAACCGCCATCGACATAGATTCCTGCTCCCTCCCTGGCCTCATTGCCGATGATCCAGCCCATGCCACAAACGTGGCTACCCCCGACACCCACGAAGATGCCACCGCCCGACCGCGTTGCGCTGTTGTTTTCGATTTGCGTGGGCGGCCGATTCGTCAGCGTGGAGAAGAAGCGCACATTGCTTTTTTGGCCATTGCTGGTATGTGCGGATATGCCGCCTCCATAGCGCGCGCTATTGACGATTATCCTGCCGGAGCCGATATCGGCACTCGCCGGGCCTATGATCTGAAGACCCCCACCCGCTCCATCCGCGTCGTTGAAATCGACAGAATTGCCCACTACCAAAGCGCCATCAAGCATGAACAAACGCGTCTTGCCCTGCACGCTGATGCCCCCTCCGCTGTGCAGCGCGTAGTTGCCTTGGACAATCGTCTGCGAATGCATGCGAATGGCAAGACCGGGCGACGTTCCATTTGCGTAGAGTCCGCCGCCGCGACTTGCATGGTTGAAGTTGATCACGGTGTTGGTCACGTCAAGTGACCCGGCACCGTCGAAGTAGATGCCGCCACCATTTCCGCCTGTATTGGCGCCAGTGAGCGTCAGCGTGTCCAGGGATACCGCGATTGAGCCGCGAATGGTCAGCGCGCTGCCATTGCGATGCAGCGCATTGATCGTTGTCACGCTTCCCGCCTGCGGACCGCTGCAGTCCGCGGCATATCCGCCGGTTATCGCAATGACGTGGCCATTGATGTCCCTGCCGTCGATGCCCAGCGCCTCGTTGTAGCTGCCACCGCTGACAACCACTAGCGGGTCCGAAAAATCACCGTTGTGCTGCCTCGCCATGATCTTGTTGATCGCCGCCTGGATCGTGCGCACTTCGCAGCTCGGGGCAGCGCCGACGCCGACCCACGCAGATGCGGGTATTGCGACAAACAGAAACATGAATGCGACTGATCGCATGTATCGCGACAGGGCGTGTGTTCTGGACATGAAACGACTCCTTTGGGAAATTCGTCAGGCGCGCATCACGCGAAACGCTGGTCTGGAACGTGTTGGCGTTGCGATGGAAACGAGACACAAATTCGGTCAGCTCGTCGGATCCATACTCGGAATCAGGCGACACCACGGCGACGTACAACGAACTTCCCAGGGAAATTGCGACACGTGTTTGAATTCGCCGACACGACTATGGTCATCGAATGCGTCGACGTGCTGGCTCCTCAAGCACGGGAGTTGTTGGAATGGAAGGCGGCGCATCGTCGCGATGCTGATGCGGGCAACGGTGATCGCGGCGCGCGCGTGCGATGCCGCCATTTCGACGTGCGATCGCGTCTACTCGAACAGCGAGATCACGTGTTCGTCACGGACAATCATTCGGATCGACTTCGAAGCTGTTGCAGAAGATGCGGTCTGCTCCATTCACGTCGATGCGGATGTCGTCGAGCCAGTAGCCGAGGCGTGACCCGCTGTCGTCCGTGCCCATTCGCCAGTGCAGACGCACGCTCTTTCCGTCGGCCGACGCAGGCAATTTGACGACGACATTCTGGTAAAGCCCCTGCGTAGTTCCGCTCCATACCGCGCGCCCTTTGAGCGGATTGCTCCCCGGCGCGAAGGATGGGATCACATGGTCGTAAGCGCCGCTGGCAAAACTTCCGCCAGCCTGAAAGATGTCCTTGAAGGGTTCGGCGGCGATCGCGATCTCGAGCACGACGCCGTCCCGCGCTAAGCTTGTGCCTGGTACGTCTTCGAGATCCATCTTGTGACGAAACCGCAATCGCCCGCCCGCCACGATGGTCACGGGTGGCGTTTCGAGCGACTTGTCGGTGATCTCGGGCGGATCATCGGTAAAAACAGCATTCGGCTGACTCGCCGCACCCGTGCCGACGACAAACCACCCCGCGCCGCCGCCAAACTCATCGTTGAGCCATCCCTCCGGCAAAGCGGGAACCGTCAATTCATCAAAGTTTTCGTCGGGAGGAAAGTGGGGAAACGTCTGCCGCTCATAAGCGCCCAGATCGAGCGGTCCGCCACCTGGGCGGTTCGGCGTCGGAAGATCGACCGAGCGTGGATGGCCTTCCAGGTCCGTGCCACTCGCTGCCACCGCGTAGTCCAGCGCGTGCGAAGCGGGTGTGATGTGATAGTCGCCGTGGGTCGGATCAACAAATTGCGGATAGATCGATTCAATGTCAGGGCCACCACCCAGCGAAACGATTTCGCTGGCCAGCACGTTGCGCACATTCCGCTGATGGCCACCCTCCTGAGCGAGAGTGGTCCTGTTCGATTGCCAAACCAGCGATTCGGTCAAGGTGAGATCGCCGGTGAGCGAAAAGACATTTGAGCCGCCGATGACGTTGTTGGCGATCGTGCAGCTTTTCAACTGCAGCCCGCCGTTCTCTTCCATGCGGATGAGGTCGCCCGAAGTGACATTGTCTGCCATCAGACTGTTTGCAAAAGTCGTCTGAAAACCATCCGTCTCGAATCCAAGAACCACATGTTGTCCATGATTGCCGCGCAATTCGACGTTTTCCGCGGTGAAGGCGCCGGCACTCTGGACCACAACGGTTGAGCCACTGACGGGAGCGCCACCGCCGTCTTCCGCTCGATTGCCATCCATCGTATTGCAGACTCCGCCCACTGGGCACGCGAGCGCGCCAAGCGCGGTGGCCGCTTCCGGCCCGCAATTTACCGTGTCGGCAAGTATCGATGCGGAAAGACGGGCGTATCCCCCGAACGTGCTGCCAAACAGATCGGAGGATGTGTCGAGATATATTGCTGCTCCGTTCTCGGCGACATTTCCGCCGATGCTGTACCCATAACCACATGCAATGCCGGGCTCCGAGTTCACATAGAGCCCCCCACCAGTGTGCGTTGCCCGATTGCTTTCGATGCGCGTCGGCTCGCCGGCCCGGTTCATGAAAAAACGCACGATTGCCGCGTCGCCGTCGACACCGTTTACGGAAATGCCGCCGCCATACTTGGCACTGTTGAACGAGATTTCTGAAGAGCCGATATCGGCCCGAGCCGGCCCAACGACTTGCAGGCCGCCCCCCGCTCCATCGGAGTCGTTCAAACTCACCGAGTTGTTCGAAACGTGACTGCCTTCCAGCATGAACAATCGCGCCGAACCTTGCACGCGAATACCGCCCGCGGAGTGGTCGGCGGAATTGCCGAAGATGTCGACGTCGTGATGCAGGTGGATCTTCAGGCCGGATCCGCTTCCGTTCGCATAGAGACCGCCACCGCGGCCGGCGTGATTGTTGCGAAGGTCGACGTTGGTGACATCGAGTGTGCCCGCGCCATCGAAGTCGATGCCGCCCCCGTTGCCGGCCGTGTTCGCGCCCGTGATCGACAGCGTATCGAGCGACACAGCGATCTTGCCGTGGATAGTCAGCACGCTAGCCGAACGATTGGTCGCGTCGATCGTCGTGACAAGGCCGGACTGCGGGCCGCTGCAATCCGCAGCGTAGCCACCCACGATCGTGACGATGGCTCCGCCATTGGGCCCGGAGATGCCGCCACCATCAACGTTCACCGCCTCATTGAAGGTGCCGCCGGTCACGACAATGAGCGGATCGACGAAGTCGCCCGACCGCTCGCGCGCCATGATCCTGTCGACCGCTGCCTGGATCGTGCGAACTTCGCACGTGGGTGCAGCACCGACGCCGACCCATGCCGACGCGGGAACCGCCACAAACAGCGACAGGCATGCGACGAGGCACATGCAGCTGCGAATAGCCTGTATTTTTGACATGCGACCACTCCTTTGGGCAACTCTCTGGACGCGCAGTACGTGTCCGCCAAGCAGCGTAAAACGAACTTCCCCGGCCAATTGCGACACGCGCTTCGGGGACTCGCCGATGTTTTCGCCAGGCAAGACGTGGCGATCAAGCACATCTATTTGCTGGCTCGCCATCTACAAATGCGTCGGATTGACGGCGCTCGCATCGCCGATCATGACGATGCGAAGCGAGCAATCGTCCTCGTGACAAGCGCACACACGGTGATCGCGAGGCGCTCGATTTGAAGGCCCGTCTTGTGGCGAAACCGCGACTTCTCCTGCGTACCATATCGACCGAGGATTTCTCGATCGCACTGCCCGCGACCGTCGCCCCGTCATCGATGAAGACAACGCAGGACGATGTGCCGTCACGCGTGCGCCTGCTCGAATGCCGCTGCGATATGGGCCGGCGCCGCAATCCGCATCACGCGACATGCATGAGGAAATTGCGGAGCGTGATAAATCAGCGGCGTCCTGCGCGATTTGCAAGGACGCAGAACGGGAATGCGCATGGGTTTGCGACACTCCGTCCTTCTGTGCAGTCTCACTTTCCAGGCGACGCTTGAATGCACGGGCTGGTCGGCGCGGAACCCAATGCGACGAAAGATGAAGCATCCGCGTCTCTCTTTAAGAAGAGCTTCTTGACCATCGGCAGATTGCAACCATCGAGGGCCGTATCTCTTCCGTTCCGCACGCCCAGTTGCGCTGGCGGCGCCAGGCGCGACTATTCCTGAAGGAAACTACCCAGATCAGTCGCCACTATCACCCAGCCAATGTGGTGCGAACTACGAAGAAAGCGGTATATTGCTTGACTGGGCAAGCTGCCGGCATGGCGTACGCTATCGCAGCTCGGGCCAGACAGAACATTTGCGCGGAGACATTCCATGTGTTTGGAAGCAGATTCATCGATCGCCTGCGGTTCATCCGATCCGATTTTCGTGGACGTGTACGGTCGGCTCAAGGCGATGGCGAGCAGGCAGCGCCTGCGCGGCGGAGCGCCGAAGACGC
>JBDSNK010000204.1:0-11232 GCA_039915385.1 Dokdonella sp. | reverse complement strand
TCGCGTCTTTGCCACGCGCGATGCTCGCGCTTCCAATCTTCGGATGGTCGAGATCTTCTGCTCCCGCCTCCCCCTCCCGACCAGCATCACGAGCGCCAGCGACGCACGCGTTGATGATGGCTACCGGTGAAGCCGCCGCGCGAAATGCTTCAGCGAAGGGCCGAATGGCGAGATCGACGGACACGCGTCAGCGGCATTGAGCGTGCGCCAGACCATCGTTTGGAGCGTGCGCCGGACGGACGCGATCAACGCGCCGGCGACACGCCAATTTCCCTGAGCGAAGACGCGTTTAGATCCAAGTCTCCATTGCCGAGGACGGGGAACGGAACGTTCTTGCATCCGGCATCGCCAGACCCAGTCGATGCGGACGACGTCGGGACATAGCCGATGAGAATCGCATTGATACCGGGCCATGCGGCGTTCAACCGATACCGCATGCGCTATTGAAGACGACAGTGAACGCATGCGTGCCGAGAAAATGCACGCATGCATGTCGCTGCTGCGGTGGTTTTGAAGGAAGGTGAACGGATGACCCTACTGCCGCGAGAGAGATGCGAAGCCATCGAAGGATCTCAGGTCATTCACATCATGAGTCTGCACAAGGCGATTGGCGTCCACCGCGCGATGACGAACAATGCGCCACGTCCATGGCGTGCGACGACGTAAAACGACTTTGGTGAAGACTGGCCTGCGTTGGCCCGATCTCACCTACGCAGGTCGTGTGCATCGATCGCAGAGCGCGATGTTAGGCGTCAGGGGCAGCCACTCGGGGCACACTCGAAATCGTTGAAGAAGATCCGGTCGCTGGGTGGCCCGTTGACGTCGACATGGACATCGTCCAGCCAATACCCCGCAAGTCCCTGGCTGTCGTCGGTGCCCATGCGCCAGCGCAAGCGCACGCTCTGGCCGTTGGCGTCTGGTGGCAGATTGGCAACAACGCCCACAAAGCCTGGGGTCGAGCCGCTCCACGCGCTTCGGCCACACAGCGGGTTCGAACCGCATAGGACCGTGTGGTCATAGCCGCCGACGACGAACGTCCCCCCGCTGCTGGCGAAGTCCACAAATGGTCCATCACCATAGGCAATCTCCAGCACGACGCCGTCAAAAGCGTGGCCGCCGACCTGATCCTCCAGCTCCACCTTGTGGTTGAACGTGACGCGCCCATTCGCAACAACAGTGAACGCAGGTGTCTCCAATCGTTTGTCGCTCACCGAAGTCGAATCGTCGGTGAAGGCGGCGTTAGGTGCACTCGATACGATGTCGTTCACGGTAATCCAACCGGGGCCCGGACCGGTGGAATCATTGATCCAGTCGCGCGGTAAATCGGGCACGATCACCTCGCCAAACGTTTCGTCCGGCGGGAACGGTACGTTCACGTCCAGGTCGACGTGCACATCGTCCAGCCAGTACCCCGAGCGCCCCCCGCTTATGTCGGTACCCATGTGCCAAATCAGTATTACCTCCTGCCCATTGGTCGCTGCGGGCAGATTCACCACGACTTTCTGATAACCCTGGCTCGTTCCGCTCCAGACAGCGCGCCCGGCAAGAGGGTTACCGAAGTCGCTGGATGTCGTGTGGTCGTAGCCACCGCTGACGAAACTGCCTCCCGCAGCGAGAATGTCTTGCGCCCCGTTGCTCGTGCTGATTTCGAGCGCAACACCGTCGTACGCCTCGTTGGATGCGGCCACGTTGCTTTCCAGGTCGATCTTTTGACGAAACGTGACTCGAGCATTCGCGCCGACGACGAATAGTGGCGACATCAGGAATTTGTCCGTCACTGTCTGGGTATCGTCGGTGAAGGCGGCGTTTGGCGAACTGAACGGAGCGGCGGCCGTGGTAACCCAGCCCTGACCCGCGCCGGAATTGGAAGCCGACCACAACGGCGGCAAGGCGGGGACGATGACGCCATCGAACGTTTCGTCCGGGGGAAAAACGAGCAACGCCGGGATTTCATGGGTGTCGATGGCGCGCAGAGCTTCGCCGCGACGATCGCGCATGACGAGATCGACCGTGCGCGTTTGGCCAGCGGGTTCTGGACGGGCCAAGGCACTCCCGACGTCGATTGCCGATCCGACTATCGGCAGCCATAGAGTGAAAGCAATCAACAGGAAACGAACGAAGCGATGCGTCGAGTACATTCAAGGGCTCCAGCAGGTGGATGTGATGTGCAATGGCCAACGTTGTCCGGTCGAATGCCGACGGATTCCGCACATCACATCGCTCGTGCAAAAACATTGCGCACGACGTGAATTCGCAGACAACGACGCAGAACGAATTGTTGACGCGGTTTGCGACATGTCTGGGCAAACATGCCATTCACAGCATGGTGTCCTGCTCGCGCCGCAGGCATCGCACGTTCGAGACCCGCTCCAACAGTTACAGCGAGCGTGGACGCTCGCTAAGAGGGCGCTTCGCCGGATTCAAGAGAGACCCTGAAAACGATTCGCGAGCTCCCTCACGCCGACTTGAGGCAACGCTGAAAAACAAAAGCTCGTCATTCCGGCGGCTTATTCAGCGTTGCCCCAAGCCGGCGGTCGAACTGCGAGAGGGAAGTACGCGCGGGCTTGGCGCAGGTTCTCGTTCGACCTGCGCATCTCGCGCACCCGGCTTTGGACGAGAGCGGCGAAGCGTGGCTTCTGGTTCAATCTGCTTCGAAGCCGTTCGCGAAGATCTCGTCGGAATCGGCGCTGGCGTTGAAAATGCTTATTTCATTGTCAGCCGGTCTTCCAACCACGGCAATCACTCCGTTGGTGGCGAACACCATCCTGGCCCCTCCCAACGCGGCCTTGCCGAAAGCCGCATTCTCGGCGGTGATCTCGCCATGCGTGCTGCCGATGCACACGGCGCCAACGTCCTGGACCAGTGCCGATCCCGACAGCACATCCTTGGATGGAATCACGATGGCGTAGGCATTGTTCGCGATGTATTTGAGACTCGATCCGACCTGATCGCCCGGCTCGTTGCCGAGCACGGAATTTTCGGCGTTGACCGTTCCCGCCAACGTCGTGGTGCCAGCGGGAATGTAGGTGGCCGCTCCCTGACTACCGAGCCCGCCACGATTCCAGTAGCGATGACCAACCACGAAACCACCGTCCGGAAGTGCGAGGAAAGCGCCGGACCCAACTCGATCGTCGAAGGTCGATCCGACGAGCGAATTGAAAGGCGTGAGGGTTCCAACGGTTCCGGTTTCGCCGTTGCCGATCGTGATTGCACCCACATACCGCGTGGACACGTTGCTCCAATGCGGGGCTTGCACAACATAGTCGCCGTTGTACAACGTACCGATCCCATGCGAGCCCACACTGTCTTGCGGACTGGTGCCGACCAGTGAATTCAGGCTGGAGATAGGGCCCGTCGGGCCCGAGTTGGCACTGAAGAAGGTGACAGCTCCGGCATCCACTGTCGACCCGTTGTCCCATTGGGGACTGTGAACGACGAAATTGCCGTTCGCCAACACGGTGACGCTTGAACCCACGCGGTCATCCGTCGAAGAGCCGACCAGCGAATTCGCCGACGTGATGAATCCCGAGGTGCCGTTCTGCCCATTGCCGAGGGTCGCCGCGCCGGCATAGGCGATCAGACCGTTATGCCACAACGGGCTGAAGACAACGTAGTTGCCGTTGGGCAACGCTCTCACGAACCCGACCGAATCGTACTTCGTCGAGCCCACAAGGGAATTGCCGGGGCCGACAATACCGTGCACGCCAGATGCACCATTGCCGAAAGTGACGGCGCCCACACCGGTCGCGGCTCCGTTGGTCCAGGACCCGCTGGACACGACATAGTTGCCGTTGGTCAAGGAACTCACACCATTGCCACCGACCTGATCACCGCGCGTCGATCCAACCAACGAGTTGTCGATGCCGACTTCGCCTCCGGTGAAGCTCGCTCCGTCGGCCAAGGTTGCCGCACCCGCATATTGAATCGAACCTCGATTCCACAAGGGGCTGCGCACGACATAGTTGCCGTTCGTGAGCGGCTCGATGCCCACCGATCCGACCTGATCGCTCGTGGTCGAGCCCACCCATGAGTTGCCCGCGCCAACGATTCCGCTCGTCCCGACGAGGCCGTTCCCCAGTGTTGACGCTCCCGCATCCTTGATCGCGCCGTTGTCCCAAAGAGGACTGCTGATGACATAGTTGCCGTTGGCGAGCACGCTAACGCCGTAAGAGCCCGCTTGGTCGTCAAGCGCGGAACCGATCATCGAATTGGCCGAACCGACGACTCCGGTGACACCCGATGTGCCGTCTCCGAAGGTGACCGCTCCGACATTGGCGATCGCCCCGTTGTTCCAGTGACTACTTCGAACCACATAGTTGCCATTGGGCAAAGCGGTGACCGCATCCCCGACACGGTCGCCCGCCGTCGAGCCCACCAGCGAATTGCCGCTACCAATGATTCCGGTCACACCGATTTGGCCATCGCCAAAGGTGACCGCCCCGGCATTGGCCGCCGTCGCGCTGTCCCAAAACGGGCTCGACACCACATAGTTGCCGTTGGCAAGGGGCACGACCGAACTGACGAATCCCGATTCGGAAGCGCCTGTCAGCGAATTCTGTGCGCTCACGACTCCCGCCGTGCCCGTTTCGTCGTTGCAGAACGTCACCGCCCCCACGTCCGCCTTTGAACCGTCCCAGTACGGACTTCGCACCACATAGTGTCCACTGCGAAGTATCGTGATCCCTTCGCTGCCAACGTGATCTCCAGCGCTCGAACCCATCAGTAGGCTGATCAAGGCGCCATTGGGCTTGAACAAATAGACCGCCCCGACATCGGGCACGCCCGCGGGCGAATCGAAGTCGGAGTCGACGACAACCACGTTGCCGTTCGGAAGAACTTCGACGCGCCGTCCGAACGAACCGCTGCCTTCCGGCCCCGGGATCGTCAGAGGCCGGGAGGCATGCGACGAGGCGCTACCCATGCAGACAAGTACACCAGCGGCCATCAGTCGCGCGGTTTTCATCTCACACCCGTCGAGCAGTCATCTTCGGTCGCAAAACGACAATTGACAGTCATTCACGACAGGTGTCGAGCCGCAGCAGCCACGACGCTGCCAGATGAAACCGTGCCACGCATCATCCATGAGGAGATTCAAAGTCATCGGAAAATATCTGGTCACCCGCCTCGGGAATCTCGATGACGCCGTTGGCAGCCACCGCAGCACGACGAACGATGCGTCCCGATGGATAGAATTCGACTTCCACATCCACTTGGGTTCGCGCGCCCAATCCGAAATGGCGCTCGCTGACCTCGCGTCCGTAATAGCTGCTGGCGGCCTGGAAGCAGTAGATCGCCACCGATTCATAGCCGACCAGTTGCTGGGTGCCAGCGGCGTAAAGGCGAATCTTCGCGCCTGCCGCTCCTCGGTTGCCAGGAAGGCCGATCGGTCGTACGCGCAGCCAATTGCGAGCAGGATTGTCGTTGCGATACAGCTTGAGGAAATACGGCTCGTTGACGTTGGCGTATCCAACAATGTCGAGGTCGCCGTCGCCGTCGATATCACCGAATGCCAGCCCGCCATCCACCGAGCACGGACACACATCGGTCACACCCCAGGCCGTGTTCATGTAGACGAAATTTCCGCCCCCCGTGCCGCGCAACAACATCAGGTAGTACTTTCCGTTCATCAGGATATCGGGGATGCCGTCGTTGTCGAAATCCACGCTGACTGCGGTCCCCCAGAAAGAATAGGCGAGGGTTTCGTTTGCCACACCGGAGATCGCATTGGCGATACGGGTGAATACACCGTGACCATCATTCCGGTAGATCACGGGCGGAAATTTCCTGTTCTCGATCGCGATCAAATCCAGATCGCCATCCAGATCGTAGTCACCCACTCCCTTGACCACGATCCCGGCGGGAAGATGGGCGGCCGAGGTTTGCCGCGTCCACTGCAGCGGTCCGTCGTTGCGGTAATAGTCCGTGTTTCCGTCCGTATCGTCGTAGGCGCCGTCGGTCATGACGAGCAAATCGATATCGCCGTCGCCATCGAAATCACCGGGAATCAGATTCGCGTTGCTATTGCCGCTGGTACCCGGAATGGCGAACGAGAAACTGTTGCGAACGAAATTCCCGGTGCCGTTGCCAAAGTCGATCTGGAAACCAGGAGGTGCCGCGCGCAACCAGTCGACGCGACCGTCCCGATTGAAGTCGGCCAGAATCTGCGTGCGAGCGGAGTTGCCGTCCCTCGTTTGTGCGGTCGGCCTGATATCCAGCGTTCCAGGCGTCGAGACATTGCTCCACCACTGCCCGCCACCGTCGTCATACGTCATCGAAAGATCGTCCTTGCCATCCTCGTCGATGTCGTAGTTGAGATGGACTTCGGTCGATGGATAGCTGCCTGCAGCGACCGAAAATCCCCCATGGCCGTCGTTGAGTGTGGCGAGCGCGTCACCTCCTCCATGGCTGCTCAGAAAGAGATCGAGATCGCCGTCGCCGTCCAGATCGATGAAATGGAGTCCGCTCAGCCACCAGTTGGGATGGGCCGCATAGTGACTAGTGACGACCGCGGCAAGACCCGATGATGAAGAAACGTCGGTAAAGCCCGCGCGGACCGGACTTGCGCCAAAGCAGACCAACATGACAGTCAGTAACACACAGACTCTTGCAGACATCTCGTTTCCTCAAAAAACCCGGACAGCCGCCCGGACCGATCGATCGATCAAAGCCGTTCCGGCATCCGTCGAACAGCGTGCTTTGCGTAGACGCAAAACGAAATGGCGAGGCCGGATGCGACACGCTGCTCACCTTCGACACCATCGATGCCGCGTGGAACGACCCTTGCGTCTGTATGCCATTCGCAACAGGTTCGTCGTGATGTCGCGGCACGGGAGGCGCTCGACGCGACATTCGCGCATGTAGCTGTACGTCGATGTCGTATTGGGGCCCCCGACTTCGTTCTGCGATTTGATGCCCGCCTAGTTCATGGCGGGCTTGGTTCGGATCGAAAACTTGGGGGAAACGCATGCGCTCAGTGTCGGCCTGTTTGCAAAAAATGGCTTTTGTACTGACGGGATTGTGCGGTGCCGCCGCGATGGCGCAGCCATTGCCGTACCCGATCCTGTTCGTTACGCAGTTCCCCATTCCTGACGACTTCACCGCGGTCGCGTCCGTGTTCGGAAATCACCGCGGTTCGGCGGACCTGGCAGGCCGTGGCGGCGACCTGTACATCCGCTACCCCGACGGAAGTCTTCGAAATCTCACCGAGTCGGCTGGTTACGGAAATGCGGGTCCGCAAGGCGCCAACTCGATTGCGGTGCGCGATCCCGCGGTTTCATGGGACGGCACCAAGGCCATTTTCAGCATGGCGGTCGGTGCGCCGACCCAAGCGTTCCACCCGGTAGATTCATATTTTCAGTTGTACGAGGTGACCGGACTCGGTCAAGGTCAATCCGCAAGTATTGTCAAAGTGCCCCATCAACCGGCCAATCGCAACAACGTCAATCCCGCCTACCTCAGCGACAACAGCATCCTGTTCGCCAGTGACAATCCACGCAACGGCGCGGAACACCTTTATCCACAATTGGATGAATACGAGGAAGCGCCGACGGTGACGGGCTTGTGGCATCTGCAGCCCGCCAATGGCCGACTCGACTTGCTGCAATACGGCGTTTCCGGCTCGTTCAATCCTATCGTCGACAGCTTCGGCCGCATCGTTTTCACGCGCTGGGATCATCTGCAGCGCGATCAGCAGAACCACTATCCCGACAACGACCGTGGCATTTTCAACTACAGCGGCGAGGGTCCCGCATCCACGCCTACCGCGGATCGCAGCGAGGTCTACCCCGAACTGCTCGACACAGTTGCCGGTAGCCACGTCAACGGAATGACCATCAACCAGTTTTTTGCATGGACGATCAATCAGGATGGCACCACGGAGGAAACGCTCAATCACGTCGGACGACACGAGCTGCAGGCGTATTTCACGCGCAGCTTCACCGATGATCCTGCGCTGACCAACTTCGATGCACCGGGCGGGCGAACCGTGCTCGAGAACATGCTGCAGATACGCGAAGATCCAACCACACCAGGGCGCTACGTCGGCATCTCCGCGCCGGAGTTCTACACGCAGGCTTCGGGGCAAATCGTGCGCATCGATGGAGCACCGACCGTCAATCCTGCCGCGATGACGGCGACGTGCCTCAATCCGTTCAACAACCGATTTTTCTATGTTGGTGCGCCTCCCGCTGATTTTACCGGCCACTTCCGCAACCCGCTGCCATTGTCCGATGGACGCATGATCGCAGCGCATACGACGGAATCTCGCCAGGCAGGTAACGACGGATCCAGCACTCACCCCAACTCCCGCTACAAGTTTCGCCTGAAGCGGCTGGCTCCCGGCGCTGGCGGATATCTTGAGGCGGTGGAAAATCTCACCCCAGGTGCGGGCATCAGCAAGAGTGTGAGCTACTTCGATCCGAATGATCTTGTCAGCTACAACGGGCCGTTCTGGGAATTGTCGCCTGTGGAAGTTCGACAGAGAACGATTCCACCGACCACTGCCTCGCAATTGCAGGCGCCCGAGCAGCAGGCTTTCACTCTGGAGAACGTCGACCCCCAGGCTTTCCGCGCGTACCTGCGCGCCAATGGCCTGGCTCTTGTGGTCATGCGCAACGTTACGACACGTGACGGCGCCGACAAGCAGCAACCGTTCAACTTGCGCGTACCCGGTGGAACCCAGACCACGGCCCCTGGAAACGGAAGGCTCTACGACATTGCTCACATGCAATTCTTCCAGGGCGATCAGATTCGCGGCCTGGGTTTGACTATTCCCGGCGATGTGCCTCGTGAGGGACGACGTGTGCTTGCTCAAGTCATGCATGATCAACCTGCCATGGTCGCCAATGGCACCAATCCGGGCGGGCCTGCGGGAAGCGTTCCGATTGCCAGCGATGGATCAGTAGCGCTCTTCGTGCCTTCCCAGCGGGCACTGGCATGGCACTCGACGGCACCAAATGGAACGCCAGTCGTGAGGGAGCGCTACTGGCTTACGTTCCAACCCGGTGAGATCCGCGCGTGCGATGGATGTCATGGCGTCAATCATCAGAACCAGGCGGGCGATCCTCCGGCACAAAATACCGCGCTGGCCCTGCGCGCCCTGCTGGCGCGGTGGCGTGATCAACATGTTGATCTGATCTTCACGAACGGCTATGAGCCGCGCTGACCCAACGGACCTGACCCTTCCATCGTGAGGCGGCTCGTACTCAAAACATCCGAGTCCGCGCCGGTCGTCGTATGTGTTGGTGACCCACCCGGTCATGCGGTTCAACGCGTTTCGCGATGTGAGAGCCATTCACAAGGCGCATTTCATTGGGGCAACAGGCCGCATGCGGTGGCGCTGCGCAATTGTGTGCGGACCGCCGCAAGCAGGGGATGTTGATGCAGGACTTCCTGACCAGGCAAAGCTGCGACGACGGCAGCCTCGGCCTTCGCTTTGTCGCAATCACCAAGATCAACCTCTGCAATTGCCAGCCAGAGCCGCGCTTCCACCAGATGAATCTGACTCGGGTCGACTTCGTCGCGCGTGTGCGTGATCACATCGTGCAAGCGCGTGGCGGCAGTCGCGGCCTCGCCACGCTGCAAAGCGACGCGCGCCAGCGCAACGTGTGCGGGGAGCAGTCGTGGATGCCAGGGCAAGGACTGCGCATCGAGTTCGTCCCGCGCCATCGACTCCGCATCCACAGGGCACGAATCCGAAGGCAGCCCGACATTCCGTGAACACATGAGCGCACGCAGGGAGAGCGCGTTGAGGCGTACATGCTCGGGGAAATAGTGACCCAGGTTTCGGACAGCATCGCTGAATTGTCCGGCGGCACCGGCAGCATCGCCGGACGCAACATCGAGCAGTCCCGACAGATACTGCTGGCCGCCGATCCACATGCCGTTTCCCGAAGCTTCGACCAACGCAAGCATGCTTGCGACACCGCGTCGCGCCTCTTCAAATTCGCCCTGGTCGATATCCCATTCCGCGCGAATGCGCAGCGAACTTGCATTGAGCGCGATATTGTCCGCGCCGACTATGTTCTTTGCCGACTTCACCAGCCGATCGCACGCTCCATCAGATTGCGGAGCGCCGATTTCCCTGCCCAGCTGACAGCGTCCCTGCCAATACAAAACGTTGAGTTCGCGCTGGTCGTTTGGCGGCGCATCGATGACCGGCTCGATCAGGAGCAACCCATCGCGCGCAGCGCGCAATCGACCCGCAATATGCTGGGCCACACTAAGATTTCTCCGCGCCGCAGTGGTGAAAAAAGAACCCAGGCCGAATTTCGCAAGGTATATCTTGTATGCGCGATCAAAGGCGTCGATAACCTCCTCGAGATGACCGTTTTTGGCAAGGAGACTGGCCGCCAGATTGCCGTAGCCCGTGGCGGTTTTCGGCGATTCGCCACCGTAGACGGAAATTCGCTCGGCGAGCGCCTTGCGCTCATGGTCCACATCGGCTTCGTGATCGTTTCGCGCGTTGGCCATTCCTGCCAGGCCATCGTAGAACCGTATCAGCGGTGGTCCATGAACGATGCGCTCCAACCCGTGGCGCGCTTCCAGCGCACTGAATAGCGGCGCTGCATCCTTCCCCTTGCCGAGTTCGAACAAGGTATACGCGTGCGATATCTCCGCATCGAGGCGCAAGGGATCGTCCGCGGCAAATTTCGATGAAGCCAGGCTTGCCGCTTCGCTGGCCAGCGCCTGCGCTTGATCGGCATTGTTCATTCTTTCCTGCAGTCGCGAGAACAATAACTGCAGGTCGATGCGGGCCGTGTCGTCCAGCTCGGTGTTTGTGGCCAGATTTTGCGTTGCAGTCGAAAGAAGGTCACGCACGCTTGCCTGTTCGTCATTGATCATGCCGGCCTCGATTGGCGCGAACATGTCTTCGAGAAAGTCGCGCGTGATGTTGGCGCGCCGGGCCTCGCGCTGAATGCCGCGCGCCTGCCAGACGACGACGACGAGGCTGACCAATATCAAGGCGATCGAAGCGGTGGTCGCAGCCAGGCCGAATCGATGTCGACTGACGAACTTTCGCGCCCGATACCAGCGTGACGGCGGATGGGCGCGTACGGGCTCTCCCGCCAGATAGCGTTCGACGTCGTCCGCGAGGGCGCCAGCGGTCCGGTAGCGCAGCCGCGGCTCGTCCGCCACGGCCCGCAGCACGATGTCGTCCAGATCTCCGCGAAGCTGCCGCATCAACACGGTTCGCTGAGGCATTCCGCGTGGCACCGTAGCGCCAGTCGAGAC
>JBDSNK010000155.1:0-8335 GCA_039915385.1 Dokdonella sp. | reverse complement strand
ATCCGACGGGCTATCAGAGCTGCACGGTTACAAAGGACAATTCCTGCACGGTCATGAACAACGATGACCGTTCTGCCGATAAGCTTGGGCATACAACGCTCAGCATGGGCAGCGACAACAACGTGCGCGGCTACGCTAGTTCGGGTGGTGCGACGTTAGTTGTGAACAACAGCGGCAACGGTGCGGTTGCGTCGGGCGGGTTTAAGGGGCCGGGCGAACAACGGTCGACGAACGTGGAGGCATCGAACGTCGGAAGCTCTGCTTCTAATACGGCGAGCAGCTCGGGCAGTATGCCGACGTTGGAAAATGTGACGATTGGAGGGAGCTTCTCGAGACCTGATGATTCTTTTGTTCCCGGCGATTGGTCGACCTCGATGAACGGGCGAATCCTCAACGCTGAGAATGCTCAATACAACGATGAAGAAGAACAGCGCAACGCGAACGGCATGATCAAGGGGTTCTACGCCTTCCAAGGGCAGATGATCATGTCGCAGTTCAGCGGAGACGCACCGGGTGGTGGATTGGCTGGAGGCGTCGGTGTCCTCAGAACGGCCGGTATGGCCGAAGAGGCTAGCCAAGGCTATCGATCGTTCTCGGCATTCAAAAGAGCCGAGGGAGCAGCGGGGCCGGGTATGCAATGGCATCACGTCGTCGAGCAGACGCCGGGCAACGTCGCTCAATTTGGGGCAGAGACGATTCACAATACGGAGAACCTCATTCGTCTCGATACAGCGACACATCGACAGATCAGCGGATTTTATTCGTCCAAGGCACTTGGAAATGACATGACGGTTCGGCAATGGCTTCGGATCCAGTCCTATGAAGATCAACGCGCGTTTGGACAGCAGGCGCTCCGTGATTTCGGGGGAGGTCAATGAACACCCGGACCACAGAAATCCAATCCATTGTTTCCAGCTACATAGATGCTGCGAAGTCCTATGGCGAAGCTCTAAAAAAGGGCGACCATAAGAGCGCGAATGATGCGCATAGCGTCATCAGGAGTGCATTTCTCAAACTGAGCGATCTTGGGAGTGGCGAGGCTGTGCTGTCGCTGCTTGGAGATGAGAATCTGGCTGTTCGATATAGTGCTGCGGTAGATGCGCTTAGCTTTTCGTCTCGCGAAGCGGAATCTGTATTGGAGGGTGTTGTGAGCGGCCCCGCCAGCCCGATCCGCCTTATGGCACAAATCAGCTTGAGCGAATGGCGAAAACACAAGCAGGTCAAGTCGCAATGAAGAAAAGCCCGGCCTCGCGCCGGGCTTTTCTTTTGGTCGTCCGAGTGTCTCTCGCTCGTGTTAGAACAGCTCCGGCTGCTGATCGAGTTCGTCAGGGCTGACCGGCGAGCGCAGCAGGCCAATGATGATGAAGGTCTGCGGATGGGCCTTCATCGTGCCGAGGATGAAGTGCAGGTTGTGGGTCGGGATGCGCTCGCCGTACATCTGCTTGAGTTGGTCGATCGCGTCGTCGCCGTAGCGGCGTCGGTAGTGGATGTAGGCGGCCTGCACTTCCCAATCGTGGATCAGGTGTTCGTGCGGATGGCCGCCGGAGGTGAACCGGTAGCCGAACGCGTAGTCCGATGGTGGTAGCTTGGCGAGCGGTTCGTCGAACAGCGAGGCCTGCTGATAGGCCGCTTCATTCATGGCGCGGCCGTCGGCGTCGATGTCCTTGGTTGGCTTGACGAAGAACTTCACGCTGCCCGGATCGGGGCGCACTATGCCGAAGCTGCGCTTGGCCGTCTTGTTCTCTTCGTGCAGCGCCTTGAGTGTCGGCGCGATGAAGGGCTTCCACAGCCGCACCTTGGCGGCGTCGCTGACGTCTTTGCCGCGGCCGACGATGCGGATGGACGCTTCGTCGACATGGCGACTCTCGGGTCGGTGATCGTCGCGCGGCAGCTCCATGTCCAGTTCGACCAGGTCGAAGCGATCGAACTGGCGATCCTTCGGCAGATGGCGGTAGCGAATCGGGAACAGGCGCAGCATCTCGCGGCCATCCTCACTGATGGCGGCGACACAGACCGTCTCTTCGTAGGTGCGGCTAGGCTGCGGGTACGCCTTGACCAGAATGCGCACGCGAACGCGTTGCTGCTTGCCGCTGGGCATGTCCCTGCACTCCCTGATGCTTCGGTTGGATGCCAGTGATTGCGCTCAACGCATCGGCGACCGCGCGACGATGGCATTGCGTGTGATCGCGCTCGTAGCACAGCAGCGCGATGGTGCCGTCGAGTTCTTCGGCGAGCGCTTCGAGCAACGCGGCTTGCGTGCCCAGGTACCGCCCAAAATCACGGAAGAAGCGCGGGTAATCGTTGTCTTCGCGCAACTGGTAGCGGATCGCCTTGGGCGAACCCAGGCGCGGCTCGTGCCGGTAATCGATGCCGACCGAGGCGAGTCCTTCGCGCAGGGCTGTCTTGGCGAACCCGCGTCGTCGCGACATGGCGATCTCTCGAATATCGAGCAAGGTGGTGACGCCGAGAAGGTCCAAGGTGGCGAGGAAGTCGGCGGGATCGGCGCCTTCGTATCCGATCGTGACGAGACGCTTGAGGCTCATGGCTTGGCTCCGGGGCGATGCTGTTCGGCGGCGATGAAGGTATCGATCAAGCCGAGCAGTTGTTGCTTGGGTTTTGGAGAAAGGGCTTCGATCTGGCGCATGCGACGTTCCAGCCGAGGGCTGACGACGATCGCTTTGGTCCGCTTGCGCGAACCGTTCAAGCCGAGCAGATCGTCGGTGCTGACGTTGAGCACGCGGGCAAGATCGGTCAGCAAGCTGGCGGGAGGGTGTTCGCTCTCGGTCTCGTAGTACGCGACCATGCGGCGGCTGACGCCGATCTCGTCGGCGAGCTGCTGTTGGGTATAGCTGGCGGCCTTGCGCAAGGACGCAAGGCGACCGCCGAACCCGGTGGTCTCGGGGTTGGGGTGCTTGGGCATAGCGGCTGTTCCTTCGTGTAGCCGCCACGGAGAGTAAACCCGGTTCTCGTACATGCTGCTTGTCCGAAGATGGTTCGCGTCTTATGATGTACGATAATCGTACAAGCCCGTGTCACGGTCTTCAAGCACGCAAAATCCCTCTCGGGGGCTTGACAGGTTTTTGGAGGAATCACCGATGCCGCGCATCCCCGACGTTGAGCTGGACCGGTTGAAGGCTGAGGTGTCGCTGGTGCGGCTGATCGAGGGCGCGGGGTATGCGCTCAAATCGCAGGGCAAGGACTTGGCGATGCGCTGCCCGTTCCATGAGGGCGACGACACGCCGTCGTTCATCGTGACGCCGGCGAAGAATGTGTGGCACTGCTTTGGCTGTCAGGCCGGCGGCTCGGTGGTCGATTGGGTGATGCGGCGCGACGGGGTGAGCTTCCGGCATGCGGTGGAGTTGTTGCGCGAGGGCGCATTCGCGGCGGCGGGCGCGACGCCGGTGAAGGCCGCTCCCGGCATCCTGCCTCCCGCACCATTCACACGTCCGTGTGTCGCACAATCGACCGTGCCCCGGCTGCCTTCGCCGGTGGCGTTCGATGCGGACGATGCGGCGCTGCTGGTGCAGGTGATCGACTACTACCACACGACGTTGAAACAGGAGCCGGACGCGCTGGCGTATCTGCACGCACGTGGCCTCGATCATCCCGATCTGATCGATCACTTTTGCCTGGGGTTCGCGAACCGGACGCTTGGGCTTCGCCTACCGGAAAAGAATCGCCTCGCTGGCGCGGATGTCCGCACACGTCTGCAGCGCATCGGCGTGTATCGGGAGAACGGGCGCGAGCACTTCAACGGCTCGCTTGTCATTCCCGTGACCGATGCGTCAGGAACGATCGCCGAGGCGTACGGCCGCAAGATCACGCCGGCACATCGGTTGCGTCCAGGCACGGCGTTGCACTTGTACCTGCCCGGTCCGCATCGCGGGGTGTTCAATCTCGACGGCTGGCGTGGCAGTGTGGAAGTGATCCTGTGCGAGGCGCTGATCGACGCGTTGACGTTCTGGTGCGCTGGCTATCGCAACGTGACCAGTGCGTTCGGCGTGTCGGGCTTCACCGATGAACTGCTGGGCGCGTTCGTTGCGCACGGCGTGCAGCGCGTGCTGATTGCGTATGACGCTGACGAGGCTGGCCATAGCGCAGCGGCGAAGCTTGCGCCGTTGCTCGAATCCAAGGGTATTGCGCCGTTCCGCGTGCTGTTCCCCAAGGGCATGGATGCGAACAGTTACGCGCAGAAAGTCGGGCCACCCGCGAAATCGTTGCGCCTCGTGATCGAGCAAGCGCAGTCCTTGGGCAGCGGCGTTGCGCCGGTGCGCGGTGCAACCGTTCCTGTGTGCGCAGCGATCGACGCGTCTGATCCGTTGCCCGTCACGGAAACGCTGGCATCGCCGGTGCCCGACGATCTTCCCTTAGCCGCGGCTTCTGCCGTTCCGCCCGATGACGTGGCGTTGTCCGCAGCGCTGACGCCGACGTTGCCCTCGTCGCCCGCGCTCGATGTGCGCGAGGACGAAGCGATCGCGGTGTTCGGCGAACGGCGGTATCGGGTGCGCGGCTTGAAGAAGAACCTGTCGTTCGACACGTTGAAGGTGAACGTGCAGGCGAGCACGGCGGACCACCTCTTCATCGACACGCTCGACCTGTATCAGGCGAAGGCCCGCGCCGCGTTCGTGAAGGCGGCGGCGATCGAACTGGGCGTCGCCGAGGCGGTGATTGGCCGCGACCTGGTCGCGCTGCTGCGGGCGTTGGAGCCGGTGCAGGAAGCGGCGATCACGCGCACCCTGAAACCGGCTCCCGAGTTGCCGGCGTTGTCGGCGGATGACGAAGCCGCCGCGCTGGCCTTGTTGCGCGATCCTCGGCTGATGGATCGCATCGCCGCCGACGTGGACGCGATCGGCGTGGTCGGCGAAGGATCGAACGCGCTGGTCGGCTATCTCGCGTGCGTGAGTCGCAAGCTCGACAAGCCGCTGGCGATCCTGATCCAGTCGACGAGTGCGGCCGGCAAGTCGACGTTGATGGATGCGCTGTTGTCGTTGATGCCGGAAGCCGAACGCGTGCACTACTCGGCGATGACGGGACAGAGCTTGTTCTATCTCGGCGAGCAGGCGATGAAGCACAAGATCCTCGCCATCGCCGAGGAAGAAGGCGTGCGCCAGGCCGCGTATGCGTTGAAGTTGTTGCAGAGCCAGGGCGAACTCACGATCGCATCAACGGGCAAGGACCCGGCGACAGGCCAGCTCGTCACGCAGGAGTATCGCGTCGAAGGGCCGGTGATGTTGTTCCTGACCACGACGGCGATCGAGATCGACGAGGAACTCTTGAATCGGTGTCTCGTGCTGACGATCAACGAGACGCGGGAGCAGACCGAGGCAATCCACCAGAAGCAGCGAAGTGCGCGCACGCTGGCCGGCTTGCTCGCCACACAGCACAGCGAGGCGGTGCGCACGTTGCACCGTGCCGCGCAAACGCTGCTGCGCCCGCTCGCCGTGGTCAATCCGTATGCGGAGCAGCTGACGTTCCGTTCGGAATCGACGCGCCTGCGCCGTGACCACGCGAAATACCTGACCTTGATCGACAGCATCGCGTTGCTGCATCAGCACCAGCGGCCGCTGCGCACCGTCGAGCACGGCGGTGCGCTGATCGAGTATGTCGAGGTAACGCTGGACGATCTGGCGCTGGCGAACCGGCTCGCGCATGAGGTGCTCGGCCGCAGTCTCGACGAGTTGCCGCCGCAGACGCGGCGTGTGCTTGGCGTGCTCGATGGTCTCGTGCGTGAGCGCATGCAGGCGCACGCGATTGCGCGATCGGACGTGCGGTTCACGCGTACCGATGCGCGGCACGCGTGCGGACTGACCGACACGGCGCTGCGCGTGCATCTGGATCGCCTGATCGCGCTGGAAATCGTCCTCGTGCATCGCGGCGGCTACGGTTCGCGCTTCGAGTACGAGCTGGCGTTCGAGGGCGAGGTTGGCACCGACGCCGTGCAGTTCGTCGGGTTGCTCGATGTGGAGACGTTGCGCGCTGCGTCGTCAACCTTGCAGGGCGCCGCCCCAAGCTTGCAGGGCACCAGGCCCAAGCTTGCACCCACCTTGCACCCCGCAAACACCCCGGTTGCACCCGGCCTGCAGGCCGACGAAACACCCCGCAGCGCGAGCGCGGGCGCGGCTTCTTCCTTAGTTGCGGCTTGTGCTCCTGAAACTGCACGTCTGGGGACGCCGCGCACGAAGCCGTCGCACGCTGCACAGGGACGTGCGAGTGCCGCGGGCGCAGGAAGCGCAGGAGCGGCCCGTAACGGCAGCGCGTTCGCGCTGGAGCACTGACATGGCGCATCCGCCGACCGAGCGCAGCCGTCTGCTCGCCACGTCCAGCGTTGCGCCGGACAGCGTGACGGCGTGGCTGCGGCGCTATCTGGAAGCGTTGAAGGTGCGTCATGCGAGCCCGATCAATCTGGCCGCACGGCGCAGCCAGTTGGCGCGGTTCAATGCGTGGTGCGTCGAGCACGGCATCGCGACGCCGGGGGACGTCACGCATGCGCAGCTCGAACGCTTCCAGCGGCATCTGTACTACGCGCGCAAGCCGACGGGCGAGCCGTACGCGATCAATGGCCAGACGGCGGTGCTGACGAACGTGCAGGCGTTCTTCCGCTGGATGGTGCGCCATCGCCACCTGCCGAGTAATCCGGCGGCGGATCTGGACATGCCAAAGGCCGGCTCGCGCCATCTGCGCGAGCCGTTGAGCGTGAGCGAGGTCGAGGCGGTGCTCGCATTGCCGGACCTGGCCGAGCCGTATGGCCTGCGCGATCGGGCGATCCTGGAACTGTTCTATGCGACCGGCATCCGCCGGCAGGAGTTGGCGAACCTCAACGTCGCCGACATCGATGAAGAACGCGGATGTCTGCTGGTGCGCCAGGGCAAGGGCCGCAAGGATCGCTTCGTGCCGGTCGGTGAACGTGCGCTCGCGTGGATCGGCAAATACCGTCGCGAGGCACGACCGCACTTGCTCGGCGATCCGGGCGAGCCGCGCCTGTTCCTGAACTATCAAGGGCACGCGTTATCGGCGTATGCGCTCTCCTGGCGCATCCGTCACTACTTCGACCGCGCCGGCATCACCAAGGTCGGCGCGTGTCATCTGTTCCGCCACACGATGGCGACCGCGATGCTCGACAACGGTGCGGACCTGCGCCATGTGCAGGAGATGCTCGGGCACTCGATGATCGTGACGACGCAGCGCTACACGCATGTCTCGATCGCGCGGCTGAAGGCCGTGCATGCAGCGACGCATCCGGGCGCGACGCTGGAGCGCAAGAGCCTGACGGCGACGCTCGACGGCAGTGATGAGCCAGACCTCAACGCTTGATCGCATCCCACCGCCGTCACGGGCCTTGCATGCGCCTGCGCGCTGCGCTCGGTTCACTCGCTTCGCGCTTCGGCGCCGCAAGTCCCGCGCCGGCTGCATCGGCCGTCCCTGGCCGTCTTCGTTGGAGGGTCATGCGCAACCGAACACGCTCGGCATCCTGCCTCGCGATCGTGCGCACCCGCGTTGCGCGTGCGCTGTTCGCTGGCCAGCTCAGGCGCGGCGGCTGCGCCCCCGCTACTTCGCTCGCGGCCATGTTACATAACGCGTCGTTACGCACCGCTGCGCGGTTCGTGCGCGGCGCGCACTGCGTAACCCGTCGTTATGCAAAATGGCCGCAGCACACTCCCTGTGCTCATCAAGGTGCAGCGCTCCCGGCGCTGCATGGTCCAGCTCCTGCACGCTGCGCGTCTGCGCGCCATCCCTGGCTTGCGTGGGCGTCGCACGTCGAGTGCTGCCGTGCGGCGGCTTAACCGCTGCGCGGTTCAAGCCGACCGGCCAGGCGCAACGCGGTTCGCGCTTGCAAGCGTTCCGGCGCGTTCCGACGCAGTGCCGCGCGTTCCTGCGCGTTGAAGCAGACGGCAAGATGTGCGTTGTGATCTCACAACGCCGCGCTTACTCGCGCCTTCGGCGCTCGACGGGTGCCGCTCTTCTCTTAGCCGCTCGCTCTTGATCGGTCGCGTCCGTGCGCGTGCCTATGCGCGCATCCGTGCGCGCGAGAGCGAAGCGAGCGGCTGAGGAAAAAAGTCCTTGACCGTGCGCGCCGCATCGGCCAAAAGTGCGCGTCGGGGTTCTCGTCGCAACCAGGAAAGCCGTGTCGGCCGTTCTCGCCCTCGCCAACCGAAGCCGCATCAAGCCGAGCCACCGTCGGCGGCGCAAAGCCGCGTCGGCTCACCTTGTTTACATCCTCAATAACCCACTGTCAGGCAAAGATCCGACGGGCTATCAGAGCTGCACGGTTACAAAGGACAATTCCTGCACGGTCATGAACAACGATGACCGTTCTGCCGATAAGCTTGGGCATACA
>JBDSNK010000140.1:0-4153 GCA_039915385.1 Dokdonella sp. | reverse complement strand
ACCGCGGCAATCTGCGCCTTGTCCTCGGCATCGACGAACGGGATGCGATAGGTCTCGAAATCCACCGAGTCGAACTGAGTCAGCACGCTGTGTCCAATCGTCTCGGCAGTGATGCCGGTGCCATCGGAGACGTAGAAGATCGTGCGGCGCATGGAGTTTCCGGCTTTCGTGGGCTGAATGCTGATTGTGGACGCGAGTCTACGGGAAGGCGCGGCGCTTTTTGCCCTCCCCTTCAAGGGGAAGGTTGGGTGGGGACGGTGTATCGACATGCTGGCATCCATCGGATCTGCTTGTAGCGCAATCTGATCAACGTACCCACCTAGTTTCAGACGCGATTCACGCACCCACACCATCCCCACCCAAACCCTCCCCTTGAAGGGGAGGGCTTCAGAGCGAGCGCCTTCCTTCAGTGAGGTGGATTCAGAGCGGCTTCGTCGAAGGCAACGCTTGCCCCATTCCCCCCAAAGCCCGAAAATTGGCGGCTAGCCGGCCCCCGGCCCTCTCTCACCCTGGAGCATCCCTTGAGCGATCTGGTTCTTTGGCTCGATTCGTTGCGCATGTCCGATCTCGGCAAGGTCGGCGGCAAGAACGCGTCGCTCGGTGAAATGATCGGCAATCTGGCCAAACTGGGCGTGTCGGTACCCGGTGGTTTCGCCACCACCGCGCAGGCGTTCCAGGATTACCTGGAGAAAAGCGGTCTCGCCAAGCGCATCCTCGATCGCCTCGCTACGCTCGATGTCGAGAACGTGGACGAGCTGACCAAGGCCGGCCCCGAGATTCGCGGCTGGATCGTCGACACCGCGCTGCCCGCCGATCTCGATCAGGCGATCCGCGACGCGTACAAGAAACTGTGCGCCGACGCCGGCACGACCGACATTGCCGTTGCCGTGCGCTCGTCGGCGACGGCCGAAGATCTTCCCGACGCCTCATTTGCCGGCCAGCAGGAAACCTTCCTCAACGTCGTCGGCATCGAGGACGTGCTGCACAAGGTGAAGGAAGTCTTTGCCTCGCTCTACAACGATCGTGCGATTGCGTATCGCGTGCACCACGGCTTCAAGCACGAGGACGTGTTCCTCTCGGCCGGTGTGCAGCTGATGGTGCGTTCGGACATCGGCGCCGCGGGCGTGTTGTTCACGCTCGACACCGAATCGGGCTTCCGCGACGCGGTGTTCGTCACCGGCAGCTATGGCCTCGGCGAAATGGTCGTGCAAGGCGCGGTCAATCCAGACGAGTTCTATGTCTACAAGCCGACGCTCAGTGCCGGCCTTCCGGCAATCCTGCGCCGCCAGATCGGCGCCAAGCAGCAGCGCATGGTGTATTCGAGCAACGCCGGCGAGCGTGTGCGCGTCGAGGAAACACCGGCAGCGGATCGCGCGAAATTCTGCATCAGCGACGCCGACGTGCACGAGCTGTCCAAGCAGGCGCTGGTGATCGAGAAGCACTACGGCCGCCCGATGGACATCGAATGGGCGAAGGATGGCGCCACCGGCAAGCTCTACATCGTGCAGGCACGTCCGGAGACCGTGAAGTCGCGCACACGCACCACGCAGATCGAGCGCTTCCAGCTCAAGGAGCGCGGCAAGGTGGTCTGCGAAGGCCGCTCGATCGGCCAGAAGATCGGTTCCGGCAAGGCCCGCGTGATCCGTTCGATCAAGGACATGGCTCGCGTCGAGCCCGGCGATGTGCTCGTCGCCGACATGACCGATCCCGATTGGGAACCCGTGATGAAGCGCGCTGCCGCGATCGTCACCAATCGTGGCGGCCGCACGTGCCACGCGGCGATCATCGCGCGTGAACTCGGCGTACCTGCGATCGTTGGGACCGGCAATGGTCTCGACACAATCAAGGACGGCCAGGAGGTGACGATTTCCTGTGCGGAGGGCGATACCGGTTTCGTCTACGAAGGTCAGCTCGCATTCGAGCGCATCACCGCCGATCTCGATTCGATGCCGCCGGCGCCGCTGAAAATCATGATGAACGTTGCAAACCCCGAGCGCGCGTTCGATTTCGCGATGCTGCCGAACGCAGGTGTCGGCCTCGCTCGGCTGGAAATGATCATCGCGAGTCATATCGCGGTGCATCCGAAGGCGCTGCTCGAGTATGCGCAGCAAGATGCCGAAACGAGGCGCCTGATCGATGAGCGCGCTGCCGGCTATGCGAGTCCGGTTGACTTCTACGTCGACCGCCTCGCTGAAGGAATTGCAACAATCACCGCCGCGTTCGCACCGAATCCGGTGATCGTGCGTCTGTCCGACTTCAAGTCGAACGAATACGCGAATCTGATCGGCGGCAAACGCTACGAGCCGCACGAGGAGAACCCGATGATCGGCTTTCGCGGCGCGAGCCGCTATGTCGATCCGAGCTTCAGCGATGCGTTCGCGCTCGAATGCCGCGCGATGAAGAAAGTGCGCAACACCATGGGCCTCTCCAACGCGTGGGTCATGATCCCGTTCGTGCGCACGCTCGGCGAAGGCCGCAAGGTCATCGAGGTATTGAAGAAGAACGGCCTCGTCCAAGGCGAGAACGGTCTCAAGATCATCATGATGTGCGAAGTGCCGTCGAATGCACTGCTTGCCGACGAATTCCTCGACATCTTCGACGGCTTCTCGATCGGCTCAAACGACCTCACCCAGCTAACACTCGGACTTGACCGCGACTCCAGCATCGTTGCACACCTGTTTGACGAACGCGACGCCGCCGTCAAGAAGTTGCTGTCGATGGCCATCCAGACGGCCAGGAAGAAAGGCAAGTACATCGGCATCTGCGGCCAGGGCCCCTCCGACCATCCGGACCTTGCCGAGTGGCTGATGGATCAGGGCATTGAGTCGCTATCGCTGAATCCGGATACGGTCGTCGACACATGGCTGAGGTTGGCGAAGAAGAAGGGCCAATAGCTAAACATTGCAATCGCCGTGTTTTCACCGACGCAACAAACGTGTTTTTTCCGCGCCATCAGGCAGAAGTTGTCATGGATCAGGAAACGAAAATGCAACCATTGAAAGCGAGACTGGCGGTGCTGGCGGCGGTATTTGGAATTCCGCTCGCATTGGCCCAGCAAGGGCCGCCTGCGCTATTGCTGCAAGCGGACGGTGAGATCCAGATTGCAAAGGACGGCAGCGTGCGGGATTACAAGCCGCGTGTCGCACTTTCGGCGCCTGTTGCAGCGTTGATCGATAAAAGCATTCGTGGATGGCACTTCGAACCCGTGGTCGTGGGCGGGGTACCGGTGATCGCCAGTACGGCGGTACACATGGATTTGAGCGCCGAGCCGATCAAGGGCAGCAGCGCACTCACGCTCAGGATCGCCTCGGTGCATTTCGGCGAGCCTCAGCGGCTTGGAGTGTTCACTCCTCCTCGATACCCTCGAGAAGCGACTCGCGTCGGACTGGATGCGCGTGTCGTTCTTTTTCTGCAGCTCGACGAATCGGGCAAGGTCATCCAGGCACAGACCTACCAGACCAGCCTCGGCGCGCGGGCTCGATCGGAGGCCGAGGCCGAGGGTTGGCGCAAGCTATTTGAACGCGCCAGCATCGCGGCTGCGATGAACTGGCAATACAAGCTGTCGGAAATTGTCGCCGGCAAGCCAATCGGTATAAGTGTGCTGGCTCCGGTCCATTTTTCGATCTTGCACTCGGACGGTCATGCTCACTGGGCAGAGTTCGTTCCCGGCCCCGTGCATACCGGGTTATGGGCTGGGCAGCTCGCTCAGTCGGATGAACATAGCTTGGCCGAGGCATCCGACGGCAACGCACTATCGATCGATTCTCGATTTCGATTGACGGATGATGTCGTGGGCAGGACGCTCTGATCAGCGTGCCTTCATTCGCTCGAAAGCGGCCCAGTATTTGTTTTGCAGATTGCAGTAACGGTTTGCAGTGTACTTTCCGCCGCTGTGCCGATCAACGCTCCTGATCGGTGGGCCGCATCAGGATCTCGTTGATGTTGACGTGATCGGGCTGCGACACGCAGAACACAATCGTATTGGCAACGTCTTCGCTCTTCAGCTGACGCAGCGAATCCGCCCACGCGTTGATGGCGCGTTGTGTCGACGCATCAGCGATGTGATCGCGCAGTTCCGTCTCAACCACGCCAGGCTCGATCACGGTCACGCGGATATTGTCCATGTAGACCTCCTTGCGCAGCGCTTCGGAAA
>JBDSNK010000011.1:0-18000 GCA_039915385.1 Dokdonella sp. | reverse complement strand
AGCACGGTGGCCGGACTCTCTGGTTTCACCGCGCACGTGAGCACCAGGCGAGGCCCAATGGCATCCAGCGCGGCAACGCGCAATGAAAGAGGCGGGTTCAAGGTATTGAAGGTGAGCAGATGCATGCCATCCGGTGCGGGCATCACGATGTCGCTGCCGTTGTGGACGAAGGCCGTGGCACCCGTCTCCGAATTGATCAGGAAGTTGCCGGGCGCGTCGTGGCCGAATTGCACCTCCACCCGGTGATAACCGTTGCCACGCAAGCGGCCGAGGTACGCATGCGTCGTCTGGTCGCCGTCCGCGGTCTTTGTCGTCGCCATGATCCAGTCGACAAAGACCGCTGGCGAACCCGACGTTGGCGTGATGGTCAGGCGCTTGCCATCGCGTTTGACAACAGTGCCGGTCGCGCCCATGAGCGTGCGTTCTTGCAACAGCGAACATGTGCGCGATGGCGGTTTGCAGTCGTACTCGTCATCCGAAAAACCAAGTGCAGGCGCGGTTTCGTCGAGCGTTGGAGCCGTGAGGATCTCCTTCGTGTCTGCTGCACTGAGCGAAGCCGCAGGCACTTCGCGGCCCGCCTTGATGGTTTGCGTGCGTTCGGCAAGGTTGAGCACGCCGGGGCTGTCGAAACGCAAGCCCGCGTGCGGCACGGCCTTGGCATGCGCGAGTCCAGGGCATGCCGCACATAGCACCGCGACAACAAGGAACTTCATCGTGGGGGCACGCATTGATGGCGAACGGCGATCGACATGGATCCTTCCAGTGTTTTGGCCAATACGTAAATCGAGTGCATCATGCCCGGCGCGTCAGCATCGTGCGAGGACATCGGCTCAGAAGTGGTCAAAGGCGTCGTTCATGGGATAACGAAGCGCAGTGGTGCGGCCGAACATCCAGCGTCGCGACCGGTTGGCGCGAGGCCCTAGCGCCAACCACCCTCGCTGACGAACGCTGCCCAGTAGTAAGGGTGTGTGGAGGCGTGGGCTGCGCGCCGGGCGTCGAGCGATTGCCGCATCGCCTGGGTCATTGCATCGGGCACATCAAGATGCTCGACGAAGCGCGCGCGATAGAGCGCCTGCATCAAGTCGGCGGTCGCGGCGTCGTCGACCTGCCAGAGGCTCATGACCACGCTGCGCGCACCGGCGAGGCGCAACGCACGACGCATGCCGAACACGCCTTCGTTGCGGCCGATCGGACCGAGTCCGGAATCACAGGCTGACAGCGCAATCCAGTCCGCATGCGACAGATCGAGTGTGGCCAGTTCACCGGCGCTGAGTACGCCAACGGGACTGCTTCCTTGCTCAACGTGCGCACCGCTGAAGGCGAGACCCGACAGTGTCGATGCATTCGATGTGGCCGTGGTCGCGGCCGCAACCGTGCTCACTGCGCGTGTGGCGGGCGCATCGACGCAACTGTCGTCGAGGCTGAAACCGTGCGTCGCGAGATGGATGACGTTTGCGCGCGGCATCGCCGCGAGCACGTTGTCCTTGGTCGCGGTCGCGCCCACGATCAGCTCGATGGGCATGTTTGGTGCAGCCGTTGCGAGCAGCGTACGCAACTCGTCGAGTTCGCGTGCCGCATTCGGAATCGCCATGAAACCCTGGCGTGTCGCACGCACGCACAACTGGCGCGTCGTGTCTGCCACGTCTGGCGTACGAAGTGGAAAAGCCGGGGCGCCAGCGAGCAACGTTTTCGCGGCAGTCGTCGTGGTTGCAGTCAGCGCAAGATCGCTTTCGTGCGCGAGCGTGTGCACGCGCGTGCCACGCTCGATCAGATAGCCGTGCTCGTCATCCGGCAGCGCGGCGAAACTGACGCGGAACAATTCGCCTTCGGGAACGATGAACAGCCGACGCTTGGCTGCCAGCGGCGCGACCGGATCGAGCAGGGCATGGCGCAAGGCCAGTCCGTTGCGTCGCAGGCGTTCGGGATCGGAGGCAGGATTGCGCAGATCCACATACCACGCGTGGACCTGCGCCGACAGCGCTTCGATCCTGCCGACGCGACGCAAGCGGGG
Source organism: Dokdonella sp. (assembly GCA_039915385.1). Taxonomy (GTDB): domain Bacteria; phylum Pseudomonadota; class Gammaproteobacteria; order Xanthomonadales; family Rhodanobacteraceae; genus Dokdonella_A. The sequence goes on along the minus strand of JBDSNK010000011.1, from coordinate 15,989 downwards.
CTGTGTGTCGGCACCGAGCGTGAACGCATACCAGTCTTCGGGGGCCGCCTTGTTGCCGGCGGCGAGCAGGCGCGCGGAATCGGCAGCGACACCCTCGCTGAACGCGAGCAGCAGTCCATCGGCTGGCAGGGCGCGTTTCAGATCGGCGAGATTCGTTCCCTTGCCGGCGAACGCACCTGCATTGCCGCCGGTGTGGCGCCATAGCGCGCGCTCAGCGTTCTCCGTCTGCTCGCGCAGGTCGACCATTTGCTGCGGCGTCGAATCCTTGCGCAACCAGGCTTCGCCGAGCGCACTGTTCGCGTGTCGCCACGCGACCCACGCCTTGGCCAGCGCTGGATCGTGCACGGAGCGCGCCGCCGCAAGCTGATGCGCCTGCGCGCGCTCGACGAGGCTGCGCTCGACCATCGCCAACTGCCATGCAACGGCGATGCTGTCGGCATCACCGCGCTCGGCAGCGAGCGTGACCACGAGTGCGGTTGCCGGCACCAGGATGTCGCGATAGGCGACGCTCTGCCGCTCTGAAAATTCCGTCGCGAAGGCGGTCAGCATCTGTTGCTGATTTTCCGCGGTCAGTCTGGCGTAGCGAAACGCCGCATCGCTGTGGCCCTCTCCCCAATGCGCGAGCGCGAGGCCGAAATTGAGAACGGCCAATGTCGGATGGTTCGCCGGCAACGCGCGACCACGTGCCTCGAGCGCGCGCTGGAAATACTGTTCCGCCTCGGCATAGCGTTTGAGCGCGAGCGCGGATGAGCCCAGTCCTTCCAGCGCAAAGCCGAGTCCGGCCGTGCCCTTGCCATCCGATTGTTCGCGCAGCGCGAGTGCGCGCTGGAAATCGGCAATTGCGGCATCGTAACGACCCTGGCGGAATTCGGTGTTGCCGATATTCGCCGAAACCACCGCGCGCGCATGTTTCGTCTGGGCGCCGTCCCCCCATAGCGCAAGCGCCTGACGGTAACGCGCGAGTGCCGCTTCCTCCTCGCCCATTTCCTGCAACAGATTGCCGTAGTTCGCCGCGACCACGCCGTGATCGTGCGCGGGGGCGTCCGGCACGCGCGCATACGTGCGTTCGGCGCGTTCGTAGCGCGCGCGCGCTGCTGCGTAGTCGCCGATTTCCTGCAATCCCGTGCCGATCATCGCTTCGGACTTCGCCGATTCGGCGCTGTCGTCGCCGAAGCGATGCCGGGTCGCGGTGAGCACTTCTTCACGAAGTGCCAGTGCCTCGCTGTTTCGACCCAAACCCACCAGCAGCCCTGCGCGCGAGGTATCCATCTTGATGCGGGCGAGGCTGTCGCCACCGAAGTTCGCGACCGCAAGGCGCGAGGCCCGTTCGTACGCGGCGAGGGCTTCGCTCTTGCTGCCGGCGTATTCGGCGGCGCTCGCGATAATGGAGTTGAGCTGCACCTGGTGCCATGCACTGCGCTGACCGGGCAGCGCGAGCCACGCGCCCAGCGCGATTCGCGCCGACGCGCTCGCCAGTGCAAGCTGGCCGTCGACGAGTGCTGCCGCGCGTGCCTGCTCGTAAAGCAACTGGGCGATCTCCGCGATCGGCCTATGCGGCGATGCGGCGATCAGATCCTGCGCAAGCGTCAACGCGGCTTGCGCCTGGTGGTTCCCTTCAGCCGTGGCGATCGCAAGTTGGTCGACGAGGGTCTGCCCGCGCGGATCGTGCCCGGCAAAGTGCTGCACAGCGTCGAGCAGCGCTTGAGCGGTCGGCTGGCCGAGTTGCGCGCTCTCATCGAGTACATCGAGCCGAGCCTGCAGCACCGCATCGCGATGCGCGTCGTGGTCGTCGACCTGCGAGACCAACGCGGAACTCAATGCGTTTGCGCGTGCGACATCGCCCTGGCCGAGCAGCGTATAGATCGTCTCGATTCCGGCAGGGACGATCGCTGGGGGCGTCGCGAGCGCCATTGAAAACCGCCCAAGACCGATCGCTATCAGCAGGCCGACACGCGGCACGGAAAAGTCGATGACCACGACAGCCTCTGATTGAACGAATCGCGTGGGCAGTGATGGTACTGCCAAACGTGCATGCATCCTGGCCAACCGGACGAACGACGAATGTGTGTGCGCGAGCCGACTACTGGATAGCCGCGTGTGGAAAGTCGAAGCGCCAATGGCGCACCTCTGCGTTGCCGCCGTGTTCGAGGCGGGCAAGGATTTCACGCAGCGGTGGGCTGCCGACTTGCACGTCGTCTGGCGCGGCGGCCAAGCCGAGCGTGCCACGCGAGGGTGTTGCGTGGGCCGCGTCTGCGCGCTTCCATTGCACGATCGCGCGTTCGAGCTCTGGTTGCGCGGCGGTCGCAGCGACGACAACGAATTCCTCGCGTGCGGCCGCGCTGCTGACTTGCCAGGTCAATGCCGTCGCCGCGCGCTTGCCCGGCAGTCGGTACGAGGTGTTCGCGAGCAGCGGATTTGACGGCTCCAGATCAGGTAACGGAAACAGCACGGCGGCTGTGTCCGAGCCGTCGTCGTCGAAAACGTAGACGAAAGCCGCCTGGTTGCTGTGGAATTGCAGGGCCAGCCGGTCCCCCAGTGCAATACTGGCACCGTCGGCAAGCGCGTGACTGCCTCGCGCATCGACACGAACGAAATCGGAGGTTGCCTGCCAGGGCGCGATGTTGCCGGAGGGCCAAAAGTGCGCGCCAGATAGGGCGAGCGCGAGTGCTGCAAGCAGTGCAAGCAAGGCCCACGGCCCACGTCCTGCGGCGCTTGCCGGCTGTGCGGCCAGCGCCGCAGCGAACGCGAGCGCGGTCGGCGGTCGGCGTGCGGGATCCGCGTCGAGCGCCGCGTCGATTGCTCGCGCCATGTCGACAGGCAGGTCCGGTCGAAGTGTTCGCAAACGTATGCGCGCAGCGCCATCCTGCGCCTCGATCAGCGCGTCCAGGCCCTTCGCCATGTATGGAAATTTTCCGCTTGCGAGGTGGAAAAGCAGCGCGCCAAGCGCGTAGATATCACTCGCAGGCGATGCCCCCGCGCCGCGCAGCACTTCCGGCGCGAGATAGTTGAGCGTGCCGGAGACCACGCTCGTCTGTGGCGCGTCGAGCTCCCGCGCCGCGCCGAAATCCATCAGCACGATACGCCCGGAGACTTCACGCATGACGTTGGCGGCCTTGATGTCGCCATGCACGAGGCCATGGCGATGCACCGCGGCGAGCGCATGACAAAGATCGAGGCCGATGCCGCGTGTCTCATCGGCAGGGAAAGGTCCATGCCCGTCGAGCAATGCCGACAACGTTGCGCCGCGCACCAGTTCGGTCCACAGCCCGGCGCGTCCGTCGTGCACCGCGGCGCCATAGACACTGACGATATTCGCGTGGCGCACGCGCGCGAGCCGACGCGCCTCATCGAGGAACTGATGCGCAAGCGCGTCGGAGCCGGTCTTGCGCAATTTCAACGCGACCTGCAGGTCGAGGGCGGGATCGTAGGCGCGCCATACTTCGCCTTGCGTGCCGGAACCCAGCGGCTCGATCACGGTCAAGGTGCCGAAGCGGAATCGGCACGATCGTGGCGTATTGCGTGCGGTGTCGAGCTGCAGGTGACGATAACCCTGCATCAGCTGCTGCACTTCACGCAGGCCATTGAGCGTCTGGGTCTCGCCCGCGCCGCGCGCGGCGGGCCAGCTCACCGGTTCATCATCGGCGATGCGGGCGGCGAGGCTTTCCAGTTCGTCGCTGCGTTGATCGGGTTTCATGCATTCTGCCTTGCTGGCGGCGACGGTGGTTTGTCGTCATCCAAACGACGTGGACGGGCGCAACCGAACATCGTCTGCATCAGGTCGGCTCGCCCCCGAGCGCGTGCGAGAGCAGCACAATCGCACGCGCCACCATCACGCGCACCGCGTCCGGCGTGCTTTCGACCTCGGCGGCGATCTCCGGGTAGCTCATGCCGAACTCCACGCGCATCACGATCAAACCCTGTTGGCGCTTGGGCAAGGCGGCGAGTGCCTGTTCGTAGGCACGTACGCGCTCGCTGCCGACGATCTGCTCGATCAGCGTCGGCGTATCCGGATCACTGAGTTCGATATCGATGTCGCCATGTTCGGGCCGGCGGCGATGGCGACGGATCTCGTCGCGCACCTGATTGAGCAAGGCCTGGCGCAGGTATGCAAGAAACGCCCCGGGGCCATCGCTTTCGAACTGGTCCAGGCGTGTCATCGCCTTGAACAAGGTTGCCTGGACCAGATCGTCGGTTTCGTTGAGATCGCGCATTTGTTGCGGCAGGCGACCGTGCGCCCAGCGGCGCAGCAGCGGCAGGAAGCGGCGCACCAGTTGCTCGCGCGCGCTGGCATCGCCCCTCCGGATGCGCCGGATCAGGGTCATGGTGGGTTCCGCCGTCACTTCGCCGGTACCGTCGCCTTCGCTCAAGAGCCAGCCCCCTCTGCACTGTCCGACAGATCAATCGCGTGCTTGCATTGCGATGATACGCCGCGCGATTGGCTTGTCTGCGCTCCCGCGCCGCGCATACGTCGGTCCGGCGATGCCGTTCGGCACAGGCGCGGTGCCATGGATCATGATCTGCTTGCTCATTCAACGACACGGAGACCGCCCATGCGTTCTTTCTGCGCCATCGTGGGATTGCTTGCATCAGGTGCCATCGCAGCGATGCCCGCCGTACATACCGACAAGATCCTGATCCAAGGTAATCCGGCCGGAACGCAGACGGTCGCGACGATCGCCGACGGTGCGACAAAGGTGGAGTATTCATACAACGACCGCGGCCGCGGCGACCACATCACGGCGACCTGGAAACTCGATGCGGCCGGGATCCCGATCGAGTACGAGGGCCATGGCAACGACTACATGAAGGCTGCGGTGCAGGAGCGCTTCGCCATCAAGGACGGCAAGGCGAGCTGGAGCAACCGCACCGAGCATGGCGAGCAGCCGATGACGGGCTCCGCGTTCTACGTGCCGACCACGGCGCCGCCGGCGTTCTCCGGCGTTTTGGCTCGTGCGTTGTTGAAGGCGCCCGGACATCGCCTTGCACTGTTGCCCGCTGGCGAGGCGAGTATCGAAGCGGTCGGAAGTACCCGCGTCGGCGAGGGTGCGACAAAAGCGGAATTCGAGCAGTACCGCATCAAGGGCTTGGGATTCTCACCGCAGTCGGTCTGGCTCGACCATGAAGGCAACGTCATCACCGTTTCGGGGTGGTTCGACGTGGTGCCGGCGGGACGCGAAGCGGCGATTGCTGGCTTGCTAGCGGCCCAGCAGATTGCCGACAACGCGTGGTCGAAACAGCTCGCGCACGACCTCGTGCACGCGCCGGCGAAGGATCTGGTCATTCGCGGCGCGCGCCTGTTCGATCCACGCGATCTGTCGGTGACGCCGGGCATGAGCGTGCTGGTGCGCGGCGAGCGCATCCTGCGCATGGCGCCGGACGCCGACTTGAAGGCTGCAGCCGATGCTGAAATCATCGACGCGCATGGCCGCTTCCTGATGCCGGGTCTGTGGGACAACCACCAGCATTTCGGCGACATCGATGGTCTGCTCGACCTTGCCAACGGCGTCACCAGCGCGCGCGACATGGCCAACGACACCGAAGGATTCCTCGCGCGCGTCGCGCGCTTCGACGATGGCAGCGAGATCGGTCCGCGTGTGCTCAAGGCCGGCATCATCGACGGGACTGGCGAATTGGCCGGGCCGACGAAGATGCGCGTCGATACGGCCGCCGAGGCGATCAAGGATGTCGACTGGTACGCCGACCACGGGTATGCGCAGATCAAGATCTATTCTTCGGTGAAACCCGAGCTGATGCCGATCATCGCAGCGCGTGCGCACGAGCGCGGCTTGCGCGTCAGCGGCCATGTGCCGGCGTTCATGTCGGCGCGCCAGTTCGTCGATGGCGGCGCGGACGAGATCCAGCACCTGAATTTCATCGTGCTGAACTTCCTCTATCCCGAGGTGCAGGAGACGCGCAATCGCGACCGCTTCATCAAGGTCGCCGAACGCGCACGCGAGTTCACGCCGGACAAACCTCAGGTGCGCGAATTCATCGCATTCCTCAAAGCGCACCACATCGTGCTCGATCCCACCGTGAACATCTTCGAAGGCCTGTTCAGCGGCAATCCCGCGGCAGTAACGCCGGGGCTGGAGGACATCGCGCCGCGTTTCCCGCCGCAGATACGCCGTGGCCTGCTCAGCGAGGCGCTGGATGTGCCCAAGGGCAAGGAAGAGGCGTATCGCGCTGCGTTCCCGGCGATGCTGACCCTGCTCAAGGCGCTGCACGATGCGGGCGTCACGATCGTTCCCGGCACCGACGCGCTCGCCGGTTATCAGTTGCACCACGAGCTTGAGCTTTACGCGCGCGCCGGCATCGCGCCGGCCGAAGTGCTGCGCGCGGCCACGCTGACCTCGGCACAAGTGATGGGCGTCGATGGCAATCGCGGCGTGATTGCGCCCGGCAAGTTCGCCGACATGGTCCTTGTAGACGGTGATCCGTCGAAAGACATGGGCGATATCCGCAAGATCGCCAGCGTGTTCAAGGGCGGCAAGGTCTATGACCCGGCGGCGATCGAAAAAGCACTCGGCATCGCGCCGAACACCGGCGCGCACTGATGAGGGCTGGCGGGTGCGATAGGGACGTCGCTCCCGCCAAGCTTGGTCGTTCCTTCGAATCGGTGCTACGGAGCGTCGAAACCGTTGGCGAAGATCAGGTCGACGCTGGTCGTGCCAAAAGCCTGCACCTGCGACGCCGCGTCAAACAGGTAGACGTTGCCGTTGACCACGATCGGGCTTTGCCAATGCAGTTCGCCCAGCGGAGCGGAACTCCACAGTGCAGCGCCGGTGAGCGGATTGCGTGCGAACAGGCAGTTGGAATCGACGCTCGCACAACCGCCCACGTGGTACAGCACGCCATTGGCAATCACCGCTGAGGTGGTGCCGATCGCAGTGCCACGATACTGATTCCACTGCGAGGTCAGCATCGGCACGTTGCCCGCACCGAGACTCATCTTGTACGCGGTGAGACCGTTCTTGAAGCTCGCATGGAACACCCAGGTCGCACCGCTGCCGTCGACCCAGACGGCCGACTGTTCGCGCGCACCGTTGTAGGTGTGGGTGCTGTTGATCAGTTGCAGTTCACCGCCGATGTGGCGCGGACCGCTGCCGCCGCTCATGTCCTGCAGGTTGATCAGGCGCAAGCCATCGTCCTTGCCGCCCTGCATGCCGACATGCAGGATGCTGCTGCCCGAGGGCACGGGCAGCAGCGCGATCGACATGGAGCCAAGGTCGCTGTCGCTGTCGTCCAGGTACTGGAAGTTCATCGGTGTGTAGCTGTCGTACGGTACGCCCGGCGTCGCGCCCGTACCGTCCGGCGACAGCGATAGCACACTGTCGCCCCAGTACATTCCGTTGCTCACGTTGGCGGTGTACGCGCCGTTGCCGGTCGAGATGTAGATCTTGCCGAGACTGGCGTCGAATACCGCACCGCCACGACCCCAGATCGCCGCGCCGGCCGAACCTCCGAGCTTGGGGCAGTCGTTGCCGCCTGCAGCATTGCTGAGATGCGATACATTGTTGCTGCAGGCGACGTTGAAGACTTTCTGGTCGCCGCTGGTGAGGTTGATCGTGGTCAAGTGGCCCTGGTAGTCGCCGCTGTCCTGGTAGCCACTGGTCACCGAGTACAGGTAGTTGGTGCCGTTCCAGTTTGCGAGTGCAAGACCGCCGTTTGCCTTTTCGACATTCGGCTTCAGCGTGAACAACTCGGGCCAATGCGCATCGATGACCTCGGTGCCGTCGCCGACCTGGTACTTGTGGATCTTGCCGTCCATGCCGTGACTGTAGACATAGGCGTGGCCTGGATCGATCGCCGGCGAAGACGATGTCACGGGCGAGCCGGTGGTCGTATGCGACCACACCACGCTGCCGGTTGCTGCGTCGATGGCGAGGAACTTGCCGGTTTGACTCAACGCGAACAACAGATTGCGCACGCCCGCTGGCGTCGAAACATTGGCGAGGTAGACAGGTGCACTGTCGACGGTGTCAGGAATCGTGACTGCATAGCGTCGTGTCATCTGCGCGACATTCGCCGCAGTCAGCACGTTCTCGGCGGGATTGTTGCCGCTGTGCGCCGCGTCGTAGCCGAACTGTGGCCAATCCGTTGCGCAGGCACCGTCAAATGCAATCGCCATGCCCGTCGCCACGGCCATACGCACCAGTGCGTTGATCTTCATGTTCATTCCCGTCATGAGTTGCGGGGTTGCCGCTGCAGAAAACTGCAACGGGAAATCCCTGCGCTCAAGTGTACGCTGCCGGTGCGTATTTCCCGGATAGATTCGCGTTGTGAGGCGCTCAATCCTTCTTCGGGCGCTGCCATCCGGGGACGGCAGTCTGGCGCACGCGCGCGAGGCTGAGCGTATCCGCAGGCGCTTCCTTGTTGATCACGGAACCGGCGCCGATGGTGGCGTCCTTGCCTATCGTGACCGGCGCAATCAGCGACGTGTTCGAACCGATGAAGACGCCGTCCCCGATCGTCGTCACGTGCTTGTTCACGCCATCGTAGTTGCAGGTAATCGTGCCCGCGCCGATGTTGACGTTCGCGCCGATCTCGGCGTCACCAATGTAACTGAGGTGACCTGCCTTGGAGTTCTCGCCGAAATGCGCTTTCTTGGTCTCGACGAAATTGCCGATGCGCACATTCGCGCCAAGCTCGGTGCCCGGGCGCAGGCGCGCGAACGGACCGATATCGCACGGACCGTGGGTGACCACGCCGTCGAGATTGCAATGCGAGCGCACGATGGTACCGGCGGCGAGAGTGGAATTGCGCACGCGGCAGAACGGTCCGATGCGGACCTCGTCGCCGAGCTCGACCAGGCCTTCGAGGATCACGTCGATGTCGATCTCGACATCGCGTCCGACTCGCACGTCGCCGCGCACGTCGAAGCGAACCGGATCGGCGAAGCGCACGCCGGCTGCGGCCAGATGCGTCGCGCGAATGCGCTGATACATGCGCTCAAGGCCGGCGAGCTGCCAGGCGTCGTTGGCACCGAACACTTCCTGCGGGTTGATGCACAGGCTTGCCTCGGCGGGCTCGCCTTCCTCGTTAGCCTGCGCGAACACGTCGGTGAGGTAGTACTCGCGCTGTGCGTTCGCGTCGGTGAGGTTGTTGATCCAGACGCGCAGGCGGCGCGCGTCGGCAGCAAGGATGCCGCTGTTGACCCAGCTGATGGCGCGCTGTTCGGGCGTGCAGTCCTTTTCTTCGACGATGGCGCGGATGCGGCCAATGCCGTCGCGCACGACGCGACCGTAGCCGTACGGGTTGTCGAGCTGGGTCACCAGTGCGGCCAGCGGCATTTCCAGCGCGAGGAGTCTGCCCAGCGTATCGCCGCGGATCAGCGGCACGTCGCCATACAGCACCAGTACGCGAGCGTCTTCCGGAATGCCCGGCATCGCAAGCTTGACCGCATGGCCAGTACCACGTTGCTCGGGCTGGTGCACCCAGGCCAAATCACCGAGGTCGGTCAGCGCGGCCTGCACCTGTTCGCCCAGATGGCCATAGACGATGTGGATGCGTGCCGGTTGCAGTGCGCGTGCGGTTTCCAGCACGTGGCTGAGCATCGGCCGGCCCGCGAGCGGCATCAGCACTTTGGGCTTGGACGATTTCATTCGCTTGCCCTCGCCAGCGGCGAGGACGATCACATGCAGGGGTGTGCCGGTCACAGGGGTCTCCGGAATGAGAGGCAGCGCACATTCTAGACGCGTCATCGTCGCGCCGCGTACCGTCTTTACGCCCGATTCGCACGCTCGTCGGCTAGGGGTGCCCGAGCCGTGGTAGCCATTGGCAAAGACCAGGCCGTCCTTTTTCGCGCAGCAGAGTTCGGATGCGGCACCCCAATCGCCATCGTTGATGGCGCGAATCAGCGCGCCGTGATCGATCAGGCCGTTACCGCCAGCGAGCACGTGCCGTTCCTGACCGCCCGATTGCAATGCGGCGAGCATGGCGAAGTTGATCCCCTTGTCGGATTCGCCGCCACTGCGAGGGTGGGTTTCGAGGTGCACCGCGCGCCATCGAGTGGCTGTGTCTCTGTCGGTTCGGCGTACCTGGCGATGCACAGTGGCCTGCTACGATCGGCATTTTCATCACGGACGGGATGCCTGGAATGCTTGCGCGTTTTCGCGACAACGCCGCTGCAGCGCTCGTCTCCGCCGGCCTGTTGGCATGCGCGGTTGGATTGGTTTTGCATCGAATGTGGACCGTGTTGCCGGCGAAGCGCTGTGTCGACTTGCTTGAACTCGGGGCTTTGGCAATTCTTTGCGCAACGGTCCTGCGTCGCCGGCGCGGTTGGGCATGGGCAAATGCGCTTGCGCTTGCCTGGCTGGTGCCATTGTTGTTCTTCGTCGGCATACCCGCCGCGCTGGCGACCTTGCTCCTTGCGGCGGCTGCTACGGCACTTGGCAGCCTGCTGTTGCCGCGTGATGGCGCGATGCGTGCGGTTTTCTCGCTTCCAGCAGGCCTGGTCCTGATTGGTGGCACGCTCGGCTGGCTGCTGTCGTGGCCGATCCACTATCGCCTTGTTTACCTGCCATTGCTGCTCGCGATCTGTGCTTGGCGTGCGCGAACAGTGCGCGACATAGTCAGCGTTGCCCGACAAGGCTGGAATGCAGCGGTCGCCAGCGCGCCGTGGCCAGCCGCCGGCGCTGTGCTGGTCTTCGGCCTGGCGTCTACCGGCGCCTGGTTGCCGACGATGCAGGCCGATGATCTCGTCTATCACTTGGGGCTGCCTTCGCAGTTGCTGCAGCACGGTTTCTACGTGCCCGACCCTACGCAGCAGATCTGGGCGCTGGCGCCATGGTTGGGCGACGTATTGCAGGGCATCGCGCAGGTGCTCGCCGGCTGCGAGGCGCGTGGCGCCGTTAACGCGATGTGGATGCTGTCGATCGCTGCAAGCCTGCGGAGCCTTGCGGCCACCCTGCATGCGGACGTACGCACGCGCTGGTGCACCGTTGCGCTTTGCGCCAGCCTGCCACCGCTGGCCGCGCTGGCGGCAGGCATGCAGACGGAGCTTGCTGCCAGCGCGTTGCTGGTGGCCTTGGCGCTCGCGATCATGCAGCCGGGCAAGCAACACCTGACATGGATCTGTGCGGTGCTGGTTGCAGGGCTCGCTGGCTTGAAACTTGGCCATGCATTCGCTGCCCTGGTGCTGCTGTTGTGGGCCATCGCGCGTGCGCGCTGTCGCATCGAATGGACGCGCCTGCCGCTCGCATTGCTGCTGTTCCTCGCGCTCGCCTCGTCTAGCTACTTCCGGGCATGGCTTGTCAGCGGCAATCCGCTGCTGCCGTTGTTCAACGATGTGTTCCGTTCGCCGGTGCTGGCGCCGCTGCAATTGACGGACATGCGCTGGCATGCCGGGTTTGGCCTCGATCTCCCCTGGGCGATAACGTTCGATACCACGCGTTACCTAGAAGCCTCGGCCGGCGGCTTCGGCTTTGTGATGGTTGCGCTCGCTGGCGCGTGGGTGCTTGCGCTGCTGCGTGCTCCCACACGAGGCATCGTGCTCGCGGGGACGGCCGTGCTTATGCTGCCCTTGTGGCCGATGCAATACGCTCGCTATGCCTTCCCCGGACTGGTCCTGCTGCTGCCTGCGCTGCTGGCGGCCACGGATGCGGCTCTTGGCGGCCGCTGGTGCAGCCGCATCGTGGTCGCGTTGTGCGTGCTGAACCTGACCTTCCAGGCAAACGCGAACTGGCTGCTGTCCGTCAACACCGTCCACAAGCTGGTTATCGGTGGAGGTCGCACCGACGAGGTGTATCGGCGCTATGCGCCGGTGCGCAGCCTGATCGCCACCTTGCGCGCTCGCGACGACAGTGATTCCGTGGTCTTGGTGATGGACGCGCAGGCGCCGGATGTGGCCGAACTTGCGGGCCGCGGGCGCACGGTTTCGCACTACGCCCCGAAGATGCAGGCGGCGGGCATTGCGGCCGACGCCGACGCGAGTGGAATGCTATGGGGGGCGCTGGTTCGAGATATCGATGCGCGCTGGTTGCTGTTGCATCCGCAACACCTCAACGATGCGCAACGCGCCGGTCTCGCGCGGGTCGGCGCACAACGCGCCGACGTCGTGGGTGATACGGAACTCTGGTCGGTGCCTGCGGGCACGCCAGGATCGACGCGGGTGCCGCCATGAGCCTGCTGCGCCAAGGCCAGCATTTCATCCTCATCGGCATCGTGCAGTGGTTGGTCGACTGGGGCGTGATGGTCGCGGCCAGTCATTTCGGCTTGCCGGTAGCGGCAGCGAACATTTCCGGCCGCGTGTGCGGGGCGTTGCTCGGGTTCTGGTTGAACGGCAGCATCACGTTTGCGCGCGATCGGAAGGGTCCGCGTTGGCGACAGTTTGCCCGCTACGTACTTATGTGGTGCGCGAACACCACGGTCAGCACGCTCGCAGTCTCGGCAATCAATGCCGCGTTCGGGTTGCGCGGAGCCTGGGTCGGCAAGCCGCTGGTCGATGGCGTTCTTGCGCTAGGCAGCTTCCTTGCCTCACGACAGTGGGTCTATCGCTGACCGACGCGCAAATGATAACGCCGGCTTGCGCCGGCGTTTCGATTCGCAGTGACACGATGCATTCGTTCAGTGCTTGAGCGAACGCCGCAGGCGGTCGAGCGCCTGCAACTGCGCCATTGCCTGTGCGAGCTGGGCTTGCGCCTGAGCTACTTCCATCGCGTCGGTGCGGTTCGCCAGTGCGCGTTCGGCTTCATCCTTCGCATTGCGAGCGGCCGCTTCGTCGAGATCCTTGGCGCGGATCGCGGTGTCGGCGAGGATGGTCACGACCGTCGGCTGCACTTCGAGGATGCCGCCGGAAACGTAGAAGAACTGTTCTTCGCCGTCCTCCATTTGTACGCGGACCTGGCCTGGCTTCAGACGAGTGATCAGCGGCGCATGGCGCGGCGCGATGCCGAGCTCGCCCATCTCGCCCGTCGCAATGACCATCTGTGCATTGCCGTGGAAGATCTCTTCCTCGGCGCTGACGATGTCGCAGCGGATTGTGCTCATGTTGCTCTCACTTCGTTTCGATCAACGGGATTCGGGACTCGGGATTGGAGATTCGGAAAAGCTGGAATCGGTGGCAGGCGATGCTCTGCCGAATCCCGAATCCCGTATCTCGAATCCCCGAAAAAGCCGCCTCAAGCGGCCTTCTTCTCCATCGCCTTGGCCTTCTCGAAGGCTTCGTCGATGCCGCCGACCATATAGAACGCCTGTTCCGGCAGGTGATCGCACTCGCCGTCGCAGATCATCTTGAAGCCGCGGATGGTTTCTTTCAGCGTCACGTACTTGCCTGGCGCGCCGGTGAACACCTGCGCGACGGTGAACGGCTGCGAGAAGAACTTCTCGATCTTGCGCGCGCGCATGACCGACTGCTTGTCTTCTTCGCTGAGCTCGTCCATGCCGAGAATCGCGATGATGTCCTTCAGTTCCTTGTAGCGCTGCAGGGTGCCCTGTACGCGACGCGCGGTGTCGTAGTGCTCGGTGCCGATCACCAGCGGATCGAGCTGGCGGCTGGTCGACGCCAGCGGGTCGACCGCCGGGTAGATGCCGAGGCTGGCGATTTCGCGCGACAACGCGACGGTCGAGTCGAGATGGGCGAAGGTCGTTGCCGGGGACGGATCGGTGTAGTCGTCGGCCGGCACGTAGACGGCCTGGATCGAGGTGATCGAGCCGGTCTTGGTCGAGGTAATGCGTTCCTGCAAACGACCCATTTCGTCGGCCAGTGTCGGCTGGTAACCCACTGCCGACGGCATGCGGCCGAGCAGCGCGGACACTTCGGTGCCGGCCAAGGTGTAGCGGTAGATGTTGTCGACGAAAAACAGGATGTCGCGGCCCTTGCCGGTGGCCGGGTCGATGTCGTCGCGGAAGTACTCGGCCATCGTGAGGCCGGTCAACGCGACGCGCAGGCGGTTGCCCGGCGGCTCGTTCATCTGGCCGTAGACCATCGCGACCTTTGATTCGCTGATGTTGTCGAGCTTGATGACGCCGGCTTCGATCATCTCGTGATAGAAGTCGTTGCCCTCGCGGGTACGCTCGCCGACGCCGGCAAACACCGACAGGCCGGCGTGCTGGGTCGCGATATTGTTGATCAGTTCGAGCATGTTGACGGTCTTGCCGACGCCGGCGCCGCCGAACAGGCCGACCTTGCCGCCACGCGCGAACGGGCAGACGAGGTCGATGACCTTGATGCCGGTTTCGAGCAGATCGTTTGCCGCGGCTTGATCGTCGTATTTCGGCGCCGGGCGATGGATAACCCACTCTTCCTTCGCGCCAATCGGACCGGCTTCGTCGATGGGATTGCCGAGCACGTCCATGATGCGGCCGAGGGTTTCCTTGCCGACCGGCACCTTGATGCCTTCGCCAGTGTTTTTCGCGATCAGGCCACGCTTGAGGCCGTCGGTCGAACCGAGCGCGATCGTGCGCACGACACCGTCACCGAGCTGCTGCTGCACCTCGAGCGTGATCGCCATGCCGTCGATCTTGAGCGCGTCGTACACCTTCGGCACGGACTCGCGCGGGAATTCGACGTCGACGACGGCGCCGATGATTTGTACGACTTTGCCTTGGTTCATGGTTGTTCCTCTAATCGCGAATTCTAGTAACGACCGGCTGCATCAGAAGATGCGCCTTCCGTCCAATGTCAAGCTCGTTGCAGTCGTCTCGATGCGCGTGATGAGCACTTGGCCATCCCGCAACTCTAGAGTTTCGATTTGGTCGGCTGTGGCTTCCATGTGTTTGCCATCCAATGTCGCTTTTTCAGTAGCCACAAAGCGCACGATGGCTTGTCCGCCCCTGATTGTGATGGTAGGTGCGGTTGAGGCATAAACATGATCGACAGCATGCTTCTCCGATTCCTGCTCTTCTAGCACGTACTGCTGTCGATGCTTCTCTTTGACGCTCTTGCTGCCATCGGGATTCGGAAAGGTGCTTGCGATGACGATGTCATCGGACATATAGGTGGCGATCTTCTGCGGGTCATGAAGCTTGGCCGCCGCTTCCGCCGCATCGACCACATCACGAACTGATTTTTCCGTGAAAACGTCAGCTGCATGCGAAGCGCCAAACTGGGTAGCTCCGATGAATAACGCGGGGAGCAGCAGTCGCAAACTGGAGGCATAAAGCTTCATGTCAGACCGCCGCCGCGCCGCTCACGATCTCGGAAATCTCCTGGGTGATCGCGGCCTGGCGCGCCTTGTTGTAGATCAGGGTGAGATTGCCGATCGCCTTGGTCGCGTTGTCCGACGCACTCTTCATCGCGACCATGCGTGCGGCATGTTCCGAGGCGAGGTTCTCTAGCACCGCCTGATAAACCAGCGACTCGATGTAGCGCGTCAACACGTGCTCGAGCACGGCTTCCGCATCCGGTTCGTAGAGGTAGTCCCACGCGTGCGTGGTAGCCAGCTCCTCGGATGGCGGCAACGGCAGCAGCGCCGAGATCGTCGCTTTCTGCGTCATCGTATTGACGAAATCGTTGTAGGCGACGTTGAGGCGATCGACGCGGCCGGCCGTGTATTCATCGAGCATGACCTTGATCACGCCGATCAGCTGAGCGATCTGCGGCCTTTCGCCCAGATGCGTCACGGAGCCAACCATGTTGACCTTGAGGCGCTTGAAGAACTGCGTCGCCTTCTGGCCGACACAGACGACATCGACCTCGACGCCCTTGCCCTGCCAATCGCGGATTTCGACCAGCAGCTTGCGGAACAGGTTCGAGTTCAAGCCACCACAGAGGCCACGGTCGGTCGACACGACCACGTAGCCAACGCGCTTGACGTCCTTGCGCTCGAGCAGGAACGGATGCTTGAACTCGACGTTCGCGTGCGCGATGTGGCCGATCACCTGGCGCATCAGGCGCGCGTACGGACGCGAGGCCTTCATCAGGTCCTGCGCCTTGCGGATTTTCGATGCCGAGACCATTTCCAGCGCGCGCGTCACCTTGCGGGTGTTCTGCACGCTCTTGATCTTGGTTTTGATTTCTCTGCCGCCGGCCATGCTTTGCTCGCTTTGCT
>JBDSNK010000372.1:0-6790 GCA_039915385.1 Dokdonella sp. | reverse complement strand
TGCGGTCTTCTTCACTGCGGTACGTTTCATTGCAACACCTCTTCAGCCAATGAGTGCGCCGCCAATCCGCACCGGCGCTGGACCATGGATTACCAACCCTTTCCTTTACCCAGCTTAAGCGTGCCGTCACCGATGTTCGCGAAATGTGGAATCGCTCGCGAACCGCTTCATCCGGGATTAACGCCGCAACGCGCAAAGGTGGCTACCGCAGTCACCACTGGATCCGCCATGAAAAACGAAAAACACGCAAGCGCTGATCTGCGCAAACTCGGCGAACTCATCGATGGCATCGACACCGCGATGTTGACGACACACGCGTCCGACGGCTCGATGGTAAGCCGGCCGTTGCAGACGCTTTCTTTCGATTCCAAGGGTGAACTGGTGTTTTTCACCGGCGCTGACAGTCACAAGATCGAAGAGATGGCCGAGAACCCCGATGTCAATCTCAGCTATGTGCATCCCACCGCGCAACGCTACGTGTCGATTCGCGGTCGCGCGCGCATCGATCGCGATCGCAAGACGATCGACGAGCTCTGGTCGAGTCCGCAAAAGGTCTTCTTTCCGCAGGGAAAGGATGATCCGAACCTGATCGTGCTGCGCATACGCGTGCAGGATGCCGCGTATTGGGAACCGGCGGGAAACTTCGTCGTGCGCGCACTGGATTTCGCCAAGGGCATGCTGAGCAATACCCCGCACGATCTGGGCAGGCACGGCATCCTCGATGGCAGTACTTGAGGCAACGCAGCGTGTCGCGCCAGCCAGCGGGCGCTAGCGTGCTTTTGCACTCTTCGCCGCAGACCCGCGCAGGATGAAATCGGTGACGTCCGCGCGCGTCGGCGACAAGGCGGGATAGCGCATCGCGGCGAGAATGCGGAAATGTCCGACACCGGGATACTGCTTGTGGGTTACGTCGACGCCGGCCGCTTTCAATCGGTGCGCCAACGAGGCGCTGTTGTGCGGATCGACGACGCGATCGCCGGTGCCATTGAGCAACAGGAACGGCGGTTCGTCGCCATCGACGAAATTGACCGGCTGGGATGCCGGCCACGTCGACTCGTCGCCGAACACTTCCTTGATCTTCGGATCGGTCAGCGGCAGGAAATCGTACGGTCCCGCGATGCCGACGACGCCCGCGAGGTCGCGCGGCTTCAGGCCTTCCACCGCCAGATAGCGCGCGTGAGTCGCGAGCAACGCGACGATGTGCGCACCCGCAGAATGTCCGACCAGGAATACGCGCGAGGGATCGCCACCCCACTCACGCGCGTGGTCGATGGTCCAGCGTGTCGCCACGGCGGCGTCGGTTTCGAAGTCCGGAAAGCGTCCCTGCGGAAATTTGCGGTAGTCGGCGACAATCGCGAGGATGCCGCGCGCGGCGAGCGCCTTGCCGACAAAGGCGTATTCGTCACGACTGCCGACGCGCCAGCTGCCGCCGTAGAAAAACAGCGCGACGGGCACGGCGGTCGTGCCTGGCTGCGGTCGGTAGACATCAAGCCTGAGGTCGTATTGCGGCGCGTAGGTCTGCGTCTGCGCCGCGATCGACGCGCCGCCCGCGTTGACGACACGGAAAAACGCGGCCTGGCAACCGCACATCAACGGTACCATCGCGAGGGCGATCCAGCGATCCAGATGCAATCTCATGCAAGACGACTCCGCCGGCGCGGCGCCGGGTTCATGATCGACTATACGTACGCCGGCGGCATTCGGTTGCAGGGCTCACTGAACCGCTGCCTGCACTGGCTCTTTCGCAGTATCTGAGACGCCGCCGCTCATACTGCGTGCGCATGCCGATGAAACCGACTCCACCATCCAAGGACCCGATCCGCCTCGACCAGCCCGTGCGCATCAAGGGCCGCGGCGCGGCGTCGAACCCGGAAGGCCGCTTCGAGACGATCGGCAAGACGCGCGAGGACGATGGCTGGCATCGCGAAGACGAAGACACGCCGCGACCGCCGACCCAGGTCACCGAAGAACGCGCGCGCACGATCATCAGCCGCAATGATTCGCCGGACATCCGCTTTGAGCATTCGATCAACCCGTATCGCGGTTGCGAGCACGGCTGCGTCTACTGTTACGCAAGGCCCTCGCATTCCTACCTGAATCTTTCCGCGGGCATGGATTTTGAGACGAAGCTTTTCGCGAAAACGAACGCGGCGGAGTTGCTGCGCGCGGAACTGGGCAAGCGCAGCTACGTCTGCTCGCCGATCAATCTTGGCGCAAACACCGACCCCTACCAGCCGATCGAGCGCCGTTACAAGATCACACGCTCCATT
This sequence comes from Dokdonella sp., assembly GCA_039915385.1. Lineage (GTDB taxonomy): Bacteria > Pseudomonadota > Gammaproteobacteria > Xanthomonadales > Rhodanobacteraceae > Dokdonella_A. The sequence continues at coordinate 4,520 of JBDSNK010000372.1, read as the reverse complement.
CTCGAAGTGCTCGCCGAATGCGGCCATCCGTGCACGATCATCACCAAGAACGCGATGATCGAGCGCGACCTCGATATCCTCGTGCCGATGGCGCGCGCGAATCTCGTGCATGCGTTCGTGTCGGTGACCTCACTCGACAACCGCCTCGCGAGCACACTGGAGCCGCGCGCAAGTGCGCCGCACCGGCGCCTTGAAGCCGTTGCAAACCTCAACGCAGCGGGCGTGCCTTGCGGCGTGATGGTCGCGCCTGTCATTCCGATGGTGACCGACCGTTATATCGAGCAGATCCTCGAGCGCGCAGCGGCAGCTGGCACGAAACGCGCCGGCTATACCGTGCTGCGTCTGCCTTACGAGCTCAAGGATCTGTTCCGCGACTGGCTCGCCCTGAATGTGCCCGAGCGTGCCGAGCACGTGATGAGCCTGATCCGGCAGATGCGTGGAGGCAAGGACAACGACGCACGCTTCGGCTCGCGCATGCGCGGCGAAGGCGAGTTCGCCGAACTTATCCGGCAACGCTTTCACCTTGCGTGTCGCAAGAACGGCATCAATCACGTGCGCGACCTGGCGCTGGATGCTTCGCGCTTCGTGCCGCCACGCGTTTCTTCGCCGCAGGGGGATTTGTTCTGACAAGCCGAACACCATCCCCACCCAACCGCCCGGCCCTCAGGCACAGCCTTCGGGCGTTCATCGGCGCGCGGACCCGTGGTCCGCAAGCGCCCCTTTTCACCCCCTTGAAGGGGAGGGCTACGAACTCACGCCGAAATCGCGAGGCGCTCGCTGCGGTAGATTCGCGCAGTGACGAGATAGACGAAGATCGCCGCCAGCGTCGTGCACGCGAAACAGAGCCAGAGCTCGAAGGATGCGACCGCGTCGCCGCGCAGCAAACGCATGATCGCGACCTGCTGGCCCATCAGGGGCACGGTGTACATCCAGGTCTGCGCCTTGATCGGGAACACCGACAGCAGCAAGGTCGGGATCACCGGCACGAACATGAGCAGCGACAAATAGGTTTGCGCTTCGCGGTAACTTTTCGCGAACGCGGCGGCAAGCGTTTGCAGGGTCGCCAGCACGAACACGAGTGGCAGCATCACGAACAGGGTGAGCAAGGCAAAGTGCAGGCCGATTTCGAGGCGCATGCCGAGTTTCTCGGTCGGCAGGAATTGACCCGCGATCGAGAACGCGAAGATGCTCAGTAGCAGGGTCGTCGTTGCGAATGCGCTGGTCGCGGCGAGTTTGCCGATCAGAATCATGCCGCGGCTGACGGGATTGACCAGCAGCGGTTCCAGCGACTGTCGTTCGCGCTCGCCTGCGGTGGTGTCGATCGCGAGCGCCATGCCGCCGACGAACACGCCAAGGATGAAAAAGTACGGCAGCATGCCGAACATCGTACCGCTGCGCGCCTGCGCGGTGGATTGATCGCGTCCTGCGACGACCACAGGCGTAGTCACCGACGGCGAGATGCCGCGCGCGATGAGGCGCATCGCGCCACTGCGACGCGCATAGCCTTCGAGTATGCCTTGCAGGCGCGCGACCGAACTTTGCGCGTCGCGTTGCGATTGATCGTAGATCAACTCGACCTGGGCTGGTTCGCCCTTGTTCCATGCGTCCGCGTAGTCGGCGGGTATGCGCAGGACGAGGTCGACATCACTGTCGCGCACCGCGCGTTCCGGATCGGCCGGCGCGTCCCTGATGTCGACACCATGCTGCCTGAGTTCGGCAATCAGGTTCGGCGCGTTCGCCGCACCGACCACCGGCACCGGCAGCGGTTTCTCCGCCTTCTCGATCTCGCGCGTGACCGCGGTGTTGATGATCAGCACGAATACCAGCGGCGCAAACAGCGGCCCGGTCAGCAGCGTGTTGATCACGGTGCGGCGGTCGCGCAGGTTCTCGCGGATTTCCTTCAGGAAAACGATCAGGGCGGATTTCATGGGGTGTTTTGCTCTTGCCATCTCCCCTTCAAGGGGAGGGCTGGGGAGGGGATGGTTCTTGTGTGGCTGGCTGGGGAACGACACCATCGCCACCCAAACCTCGGGCATCCTGCCCGAGAGCCCAGTCCGCACATCCCTGTGCAGCCGTTCGCCGGCGCGCGGCATGCCGCGCGCAAGCCCGGTTCACCCCTTGTAGGGGAGGGCTTCAAAGCGCTCATGCGGCAAGTCCTTCTTCGGAGCCGATGATCTTCACGAACGCATCCTCCAGCGTCGCCGCGCCGGTCTGCGCGCGCAGCGCTTCCGGCGATTCGTCGGCGACGACGCGGCCGCGCGCGATCACGACGATGCGATCGCACAGAGCGCCGACCTCCTGCATGATGTGGCTGGAGAACAGCACGCAGCGGCCCTCGCTTTTCAGCTTGTGCATGAAGGTGCGCATCGCGCGTGTCGCCATCACGTCGAGGCCGTTGGTCGGCTCGTCGAGGATCACGTTGCGCGGGTCGTGCACGAGCGCGCGCGCGATCGCGGTCTTCACGCGCTGGCCTTGCGAGAAGCCTTCGGTTCTGCGCTCGGCGATATCAGCCATGTCGAGCGCGGCGATCAGCGCGTCGATGCGTGCACGCCGAGTCTCCGCGTCGAGTCCCTGCAGACGCGCGAAATAGTCGATGTTCTCGCGCGCGCTGAGGCGTTTGTAGAGTCCGCGCGCATCCGGCAGCACGCCGAGGCGGCGACGCACCGCGATTGCGTCCGTAGCGGCATCGATACCATCGACGAGCACCTGTCCGCTGTCGGGTCGCATCAATGTGTAGAGCATGCGCAGCGTCGTGGTCTTGCCGGCGCCATTCGGGCCGAGCAGGCCGGTGATCTCGCCATCGCGCGCGACGAAGGAGACACCGTCGACGGCCTTCACCGCGCCGAAGGCCTTGTGCAGGTTCCTGACTTCGATCATGGCGCCGCTCCATTGAACGTGATGAACGCTGGCGTCGCGCCAAAGTCCGCGATGCAGCCTGCGTCGAGCTTGTGCGCGTCGAGCGTCTCGACGAAGGTCTTGACCAGTTTCGGCAGACATCCACGCGCCATCACGGAATGACCCTGGCCCTTGGCGAACAGCAGGCGGCCATTCGGCAGGCCTTTGAGGATCTGTTCGGCATAACGCGGCGGCGTGACCGGATCGAATTCGCCGGACAGGATCAGCACCGGCTTGTCGCTCGCGATCGGTGCATGGAAATCCGCCGGTCGCGTACCGCGCGGCCACACGTCGCACTGCGCACGCATCACGCGGATGAGCGTATCGCCGAGGATCAGCTTCGCATCTTCAGGCCGATCCTTGATCAGGTCGGCATCCTCGGCGCAGATCACCGACAGCTGCATGCCATTGCCGGTGAGATCAGTGAGGCTTTCGGTGAGGAGATCTGCCTGGCCAAGGAGAGGCGAGTAGTCGCCCTTGAGTGCCTGGTCGATCGCGAGCGGCAGCAGCGCGCTGGTTTCACTTGAATAGGCAAACATGCGCACGACGGTGGCAAACGTATACACGTCGAGTGGTTTGGTCTCCTGCGCGTGGCTGCGCGGATTGCGGAACGTCACGGTCGGTGGCTTGGCGAGCAGTGCGTCGCGCAGGCGGTACAGGCTTGCGTACGGATCGCCGTAGGCATTCGCACAGGCGGGCGCTCGCGTGCACTCGGCGAACTGCCCCTTCAGCGCGGCATCGAGGTCGATCGAGAATTCGCTGCCGAGTACCAGTTCGTTGGGCGCCGAGCTGTCGAGCACGAGGCTGCGCACGCCGTCGGCATGCTGGCGAAGATATTGCTGCGCAACGCGCGTGCCGTAGGAGACGCCGACCAGATCGAACTCGGGTGCGCCGAGCGCTTGGCGCACAGCTTCGAGGTCGCGCACGGCGGCAGTGGTCGTGTACTGCGCAGGATCGGCGTTCCTGGATACCTCTTCGAGGCAGGCGCGCGTCTGCGTGCGCACCTTGTCCAGATCGATCTCGCTGACCGCGGCCGCGTCGAAGTCGGTCGGATCCTGCTTGCATGCAAGCGAATGCGACCCGCCGGTGCCTCGCTGGTCCAGCAGTAGCACGTTGTGGTGCTGGAGCAATGGGCCGAACCCCGCCGCCGCGCGTGGCCAAGCTTCGGTCGCGGCCTGGCCCGGGCCGCCGGCGAGCAACACAACCAGGTCGCGCGCAGCGGCCTGCTCGGCGCCGCGCACGAGCGCGAGCTTCAGGTCGATGCGGCGACCATCGGGTTGATCCCAGTTTTCCGGCACCTGGAACGGCGCGCAGAACGCAGCGGTGGTCGCGGCCGAGTTGCGCTGATCGAGCTCGCACGGCGCAAATGCGAGGCTGCCGAGCGTGAAGCCGCGCTCGCCGGTTTTTTGCACGATGGCCGGACCTCGAGATGCAACGACAGCAGGTGCGCCGGCATGCTGCATCGACCACCATCCCTTGCCGGCGAGCGCGGCGAGTGCCACTGCGATTGCGCCGATCCTGAGTGCCTTGCGCTTGTCCATTGCGTTCCTATACGTTCGGATCGAAGATGGTTTCGATCGATTTGCGAAACAATTTTGCGATGCGGAACGCGAGCGGCAGGCTCG
>JBDSNK010000320.1:0-6943 GCA_039915385.1 Dokdonella sp. | reverse complement strand
TGTCCCGGCATCAACATCCAGCCGAGTTCGAGGTCGGGCCAGCCTTCCGGGTGATGCAGGCCGACGCGGCCGACAAATTCGCCGCTGTCCTTGAGCTCGACCGCCCACATGCCATAGCCACGCAAGGCCCAGTGCCCGAGCAGCATCGCCATCGAACGCCACGCGTTCATGCGATCGAGTGGTTCGCCGTCGCCGACAAAGCGCGTACTGCTCTCATCGGACAGCATCGAGGCATAGGCCTCGAAATGGCGGTCGCCGAGCGACGTCAGGCGCAGCCGTGCGGTCTCGATTTGCGGAATGTCGATCATTGATGGAGGGAGTCAGGCGAGTAGCGCGGCCAGCGCGGTCGTCGACGCGCGCAGGCTTTCCTTCCATGTGAAGCCGATGATGGGATCGCCACTGATCGAGTCACGGAAGTCCTCTTCCTGACCCGGGGCAAGCAGATGTCGGTAGTCGACGGTAATTTCAGTGCCGCGCGCGAGATCACTCACGGCGAATACAAAGCCGAGGTGCCACAGTGCGCTTGGTTCGAATGCGTGATTGATGTAGCACTCATCCGGCCATTCCGGCGTGACCGTGTAGCGATCTTCGAACCAGCGCACGGTCGCAGGCAGGAGCTTGTCCGCATCCGGCAGTTTAAGGATGTCCTCAAAGGTGTAGACGCGGGGAATCGCGTCCGGCGCGGTGATCACGCGGCCGCGCTCAACCGGCTCTTCGAGGAACAAGCCTTGCCCTGCGCCCGCAATCAAGGACGGGCCGATATGGTAGTGGGGGAGGATCATGCGCATGGACCGCCGGCGGCGGGCGGCGAGTCTAGCACGCTTGATCCGCACTGCCAGTGGAGGCGGCGCAGCCGGGCGGCCTGTCTGCCAACAGTGTGGTTAGCACGATCCAGCTCGCATGCAGAGCCAACGGGCGCGGTCGTGCTGAACCGCGTTGTCAATTCCTTCATGAGGGGCCGGACAGACTTCCCGACAGACCGTCCTCGGCGTCGGCGAAACCTATCTTGCCGCGAGCGGTTTTCCGGTAACCGCCGGTGCGCCGGCTTCGGTTTTCGGTTCGACGATGACAATGGCATCGCGGTTCGCGGCGATCGTCTTCGCGCCTATTCCCTTGACCTTGGCGAGTTCGTCGACAGTCTTGAACGGACCGTTTGTGCTGCGATACGCCACGATTGCTTCGGCTTTGACAAGGCCCACCCCATTCAGCGTTTCGGCCAGCGTCTTTGCGTCGGCACTGTTGATGTCGACCTGCGCGGCGGCCAGCGTCGGCAGTGCCAAGGCGAGCAGGAAGGTCAGGAAAAATCGGCGGATGGCGTTCATGAAACGGCAGCTTTCTTCAGCTCGGGCGCGGTAGTGCGCGAATGGTGAAAGTCTAGGTTTGACCAGGCCTTCCGCGCAGTGTCGAGGGTCACGGTGCCGCGTAGGAGTCGCACGCTGCTGCAGGTAGGAAATTTCCTACGCGGTCGCTCTGGCCCGCCGCAGGAGTAGAATTTCGCCTCTTTGCGAAGGGCGGACACCCATGGATTCGAAAGCACTCACAGGTTTCGTCGGCGCGCTATGGGATGGAGAAATCGTTCCGCAGCTGACCGACTACATCAAGATTCCGAACAAGTCGCCGATGTTCGACGCGCAGTGGGCCGAGCATGGCTACATGGACCAGGCGGTCGCGTTGATGGAAGCGTGGGCGAAAAAGCAGCCCGTCACCGGCATGCTGCTCGAAGTGGTGCGCCTGGATGGCCGCACGCCCCTGATCTTCATTGAGGTCCCGGGCACCGATGCGGCGAGCAGCGATACCGTGCTGCTGTACGGACATCTCGACAAGCAGCCTGAAATGACCGGCTGGTCCACGCATCTGGGCCCGTGGAAGCCGGTGCTCGAGGGCGACAAGCTGTACGGTCGCGGCGGCGCAGACGATGGCTATGCGATCTTCGGCTCGCTCGCCGCAATTATGGGCTTGCAGGCACAGAAGATTCCGCACGCGCGTTGCGTCGTGATGATCGAAGCCTGCGAAGAATCGGGCAGCTACGACCTGCCGTACTACGTCGACCATCTCGCCGCTCGCATCGGCAAACCGTCGCTGATCGTCTGCCTGGACTCGGGCTGTGGCAACTACGACCAGCTCTGGTTGACCACGTCGTTGCGCGGCCTTACCGGGGGCAATCTTACGGTCAAGGTGCTGCAAGAGGGCGTTCATTCGGGTGATGCGTCTGGTGTCGTCGCTTCCAGCTTTCGCGTTCTGCGCCAGGTGTTGTCGCGACTGGAAGACGAGGTCAGTGGCAGGATCCTGCCACAGGAATTGCACGTGGAGATTCCGGCACAGCGCGTCACGCAGGCCAAGCGCACGGCCGAAATCCTCGGCGATGCCGTGTATGCGAAATTTCCGCTCGTCGATGGCATGCAGCCGATGAACGCGGATCTTGCCGAGCTCGTCCTCAATCGCACCTGGCGCCCCGCGTTGTCGATCACCGGCATTGGTGGCCTACCGGCACTCGATTCCGCCGGCAACGTGCTGCGTCCGTATACGTCGGTGAAACTCTCGCTGCGCGTGCCGCCGACCTTGAATGCAGCCAAAGGTGGCGAATTCCTCAAGCGCCTGCTCGAAACCAATCCACCGTATGGTGCGAAGGTCACCTTTGATGTCGAGAAAGCCGGCAGTGGCTGGGAAGCACCGGCGCTGGCGCCCTGGCTGGAACACTCGGTCGAGGCCGCATCACAGGCGTTCTTCGGTGCTTCGGTCGCCTACAACGGCGAAGGCGGCTCGATTCCGTTCATGGGCATGCTCGGCGAGAAGTTTCCCGGTGCCCAGTTCCTGATCACGGGAGTGCTTGGTCCGCACTCGAATGCGCACGGTCCGAACGAGTTCCTGCATATTCCGACCGGCAAGCGCATGTCGATGTGTGTGGCACAGGTGATTTCCGACCACTACGTTGCGAGCGGAAAGGGGCTGACCCAAGGCGTGGCGGCTTCGCACGCGCATAGCGTGAAAGGTGGCGACGGCTGCTGCGATTGATGTTCCCGTGAGGGTGCGTCTCAGCCACATGGCCTTGTTCTTGTCGCGCACCATCAAGCAAAGGACATCGCAGCTGAAGCCACTCCCGCCAATCGCCATACGATGGCCTGCATTTCGCCCGATTCCCGCGCTAGCCTGCAGTGCATGGAGGCCTCGATGACCACAATCCGCAGCGCGCGCAGCTACGACGCCCCGGCGATCGCCGAACTCTGCGGTGAGTTGGGCTACCCGAGCACGCGACAGCAGATGGTCAAACGCCTTGCTGCGATCGATGGACATGCCGATGGCCGCATATTCGTCGCTGAGGATGCAGAGGGACGCGTGGTCGCCTGGTTGCAGGTCGCACTCGCTGTTCAGTTGTGCGACGACGCCTGCGCGGAAATCAGCGGTCTTGTTGTCGCCGCATCTGAGCGCGGGCTTGGCATCGGTGGGCTGTTGATTGCTGCGGCTGAAGCGTGGGCGCGCACGCGCGGCGCCGCGCGGGTGCGCGTGCGTAGCCGACAGGAACGCGAACGCGCGCATCAATTCTACGAACGCGCCGGCTACGCACGGCTCAAGACACAGGTGGTTTTCAGCAAGCCACTGACGTAACGCGCAATGGCAGCTCGCTCGACAACTACTGCGGACGCTGTTTCAGTCCGCTCTTCCATGCGTACACTGCTGCCTGCGTGCGGTCGCTGACGTTGAGCTTGCTCAGCACGTTGCTGACGTGCGTCTTCACGGTCTTTTCGCCGATGCCCAGACGCTCGGCGATCTGCATGTTGCTGAAGCCCTCGGCCATCAAGGTCAGTACTTCGCGTTCACGCGTGCTCAGGGATTCGAGCACTTCGCTGCCAGGCTCAGCGCCGCGGCGCAGAGTTTCCATGAGTTTTGCGGCAACGCGCGGATGCAGCACGGCCTCGCCGCGTGCGGCCTTGCGCAGCGTGTCCGCGAGCGCATCGGCATCGACATCCTTGAGCATGCACGACAGCGCGCCCGCCTGCACCGCAGCCACGATCTGCTGCGCATCCTCGAAGGACGTCAGCAGCACGACTTGAGTCTGCGGGCTGGCGGCCCGAATCGCGCGGGTCGCCTCGATGCCGCCACCGGGCATGACGAGGTCGACCAAGGCGACGTGCGGATGATGCTCGGCGCATAGTGCGATCGCGCCGACTGCATCTTCAGCTTCGCCGACGATGGCAAGATCCGCATGCGTTTCGAGGAACGCGCGAATACCCTGACGGACCAGCACATGGTCATCAGCAATCACGATGCGGATCACGGACGGTGGAGGAACAGCAATCATCTGGAAACCTCGGCGAGGAAGCTGACGGTGACGCGCGTCCCGCCTGACGGAGGCGCATCGAGTTCGAAGCGGCCCCCCGGCAGCGCGTTGGCGCGTTCGCGCATGTTACGCAAGCCCATGCCGGACGCGGGTTTGTCCGGCAGGCCCCGTCCAGTATCGGCGATCACGATGCGGACACATTCCGCCTCACGGCGGAGCGAGATGTCAACGCGATGGGCACCGCTGTGGCGCAGGACGTTCGACAGCGCTTCATCCACGATGCGCAGCAGCGAGTCCTCGAACTCGGTAGCGAGCGGCGGTACGTCGGCGAGATCGAAGCCCAGCGCCATGCCGCTGGAATGCGACCACTCGGTTGCGCGGGTACGTACACGTTCTGCGAACGGCAGTTCGGCATCCGAGGCGCGCATCTCGTCGAGGATTTGTACGAGTTCCTGCTGGATCTGCTGGGTCAGGCGTTGTGCCTGTTCGAGCCGTTCTGCGCCAGGCGTATCTGCCAGCACGCGCCTTGCAGTGGCCAGTTGCAGGTTGAGGGCGAACGCCTTCTGCTTGACCGTGTCATGCAGATCGCGCGCGAGGCGCTGGCGTTCGGCGAGGGTCGCCAGCTGCGCGCGCGAACGCAGCAGCCCCTTCAGGTCGATTGCCATGCGATCAAGCAGAGCGGAAAGCCCGCCAAGCTCGTCGTGCGAAGGGTCCGCGATGCGATCCGAGAAATCGCCACTGCTCCATGCGATTGCCGCACGTGCAATGCGATTGAGCCGGCGCGTGACCCAGCCGGCAAGAAAGATCGACGAGGCGAGTCCGAACACGATGAGGAAGCCGAACACGGTGGGCGATTCAAAACTCGACTCGCGCAGCAGATGGCGCCATGGAAGCGGCAGTCGCATTTCGATGAGCAGCGAGCCAAATAGAGCGCCCGACGCGTCACGCAATGGTGCCATCACGCGACGGATACGATACGGATTTTCGCTGCCAGGCAAGGCCAGCACGCGGGCACCGCTGGTGCTCGCGATCTGCGCGGACGTGGGCAGCTGCAGTGTCCAGTGACCATCGCCCTGCGACTGCGCAAGTACGTGCCCATCTGCTGCAAGGACGGCAGCCATCAACGGTGCTTCGGCGAGTTCCATCAAGACGTAGGATTCGTCCGGCGTCAGTGCCCCGCGTGGTTGTTGCAACTGCAAGACCCAGGCATCGAGCCAGATTTTCACACCGGTGCTGTCCGTGCTGCCTGTCGAGTACAGATGCGGCCATTGCGTCGCCAGCTCGGCCGCGCCGTTTTCCGCGGCGCGATCCAGGCTGCCGTTGGCGATTCCGCTCATGAACTGATGGAACTCATGAAACAGGATCGCCGACTCAACCAGGACCAGGGTTGGCAGCGAGAGCAGCACGTAGAACAAGGCAAGCTTGAACACGAGGCCACGCAATTGCGGACGCAGCAGGGTCATCGGTAACCGGCAAGTAGGCAGGGCGCCAAGCATACCCGTCGAGACGGCGAGGATTCGATTCGGCCATTCATCCTTTAGGCCGATCGAAACTAGGCCGCAAGGCCGTTATGCGGGGCGGACCCAGCGCCTACGCTATCAAATTATCAATTCGTTAAGCCTTTCGGCTGGCCCCAGGGGAAAACCATGCTGTTCCGTTCGTCGCTCCCGATCTCGATCCGCCTCGCGCTCACTGTTTCGCTTTCAGCCGCAGCTGCCCTCGCGCATGCCGACGAACCGCAAACGCTGGAGCCAGTCGAGGTCACCACCTCGAAGATCCCGGTCGCCCTGAGCGACGTCGCGGCGAATGTCAGCGTGGTCAGCGGCGACGAGTTGCGTGCGCGTGGGGCGAGCGATCTGCGCACCGCGTTGTCCCTCGTTGCAGGCGTCGATATCGCGCCCGGTGGCGACGGCGGTCCGGCGTCGTCCGTGCCAGCCTTGTGGGGCCTGCGCGAATTCGACGCATTCCTCCTCGTCGTCGACGGCATTCCTTCGGGTGGCGCGTTTACGCCTGCACTGGCAACACTGAACATCGCCAATGTCGAACGCATTGAAGTCCTCAAGGGCGCTGCACCGGTAAGCTACGGCGCAACCAGTTTTGTCGGCGTGATCCAGGTCATCCACTACGCTGCAGGCCAGGGGCCGGGACAGTTCGAGGCCGGCATCGGCAGCCGTGGCAGCGCGCATATCGCCGCCGCGATTCCGTTGTCGGAAGCGAATGCACCGTGGCGGCAATCGCTCTTGCTGGATGCGGACAAGAACGAACTGAAGGCCGACCGCGCTGGCTGGGATCGTGCGCATCTTCTCTATCGTGGCGCCGGTGAACTGGGTGCGGGCCAGTTCTCGGTTGATGCGGATTTCACGCAACTGAATCAGGATCCGGTCAGTCCACATCCACGCGAGGGCAGCGGGCTCACCGATCGCGTGCCGCTCGATGCAAACGACAACCCCCGTGGCGCGATGCAGGACGAGGACCGTGGTCAGATCGCTCTCGGCTATGTGTTGCCGACCGGTCTCGGTGACTGGAGCACTCGGCTTGCATATTCGCGCAGCAACGCGGAGAACGTGCGTGGCTACCTGCGACCCGATTTCGCCGACGATGGTGTGACCCACAACGCCGACGGTTTCCATCAGGACGTGCATCGCACCGAGGTCTATTTCGACAGCC
>JBDSNK010000307.1:0-6488 GCA_039915385.1 Dokdonella sp. | reverse complement strand
TTTCCGCCGTTGGCGTGATGCGGCGGCTGCCTTTTCTGCGATCTGGCGTGACGTTCATCGCGGCCATCCTGATCCTGCGCGGCATCCTGTTCGCGCCGATCCTGCTTTGGCGGCCGCGTCTGCTCGCGGGGATCTGTGATTGTCGAACGATTGATCTCTTTATCGTGGTCAGTTCGCTGATCTGCTTGGGTATCGGCGTCGGCTTTGCGATTGCTGCGCTGGCATTGCCACGTTGGCGCGCACTGAGCGATCCACGCAAAGCGCTTTCGTGATCGAGGCACGAACCATTTGCGCAAACGTCGCAGAATTTGCGACGAGTGCTGTGCACTATCCCTTCCGCAGCGGATGCCGTCACCGCCCCAGGGATGGGGCGCCACTCCAAGGCAGTTTTCACGCGGCGCCATCGTCAGTGGCGCCGCGTCTTTTTTGAGGGCCATGGATGGCCCGAATGCCGGAAATGCAGGAGCATTTTCCGGTGACGGCCATGGATGGCCCGAATGCCGGAAATGCAGGAGCATTTTCCGGTGACGCGTCTTTGGTCGGAGCGGCTTCAGCTGCGATCTGTGCATCTGCCCCGAGTTACGCCATCCCCACCCAACCCTCCCCTTGAAGGGGCGGGCTAAAGCATCGCGGCTGAAGCCGCTCCTACAGGATCACTTGTTGGCGGTCGCTGGCGCCTGCGGGCGATGGAAATCCGCGCCTGGCTTCCACTGCGGGAACGTCGTTGCGTCGGAGAGCTGCTTGCCGACGACGTGCATCGCCTCGATGTCCTCGACTACACCGCGGAAGTCCCAGTTCGGATCGTATTCGTCGGTGACCTTGTGATAGCGGTTCGCGGTGTAGTCGGCATAGGCCTTGCGGCCCGCTTCCTCACCGCCGTCGACAAGCGTCAAGCCGGAACGCAGATACAACACGGGCACGCCGAAGCGTGCGAAATGCAGTTGGTCGGAGCGGAAGAAGAATCCTTTTTCCGGCGCATCATCGGGCACCACGCTGCGGCCTTGAGCAGCCGCGGCCGCACTGATCATGTCGTCGATCTCCGATTGCCCCCAGCTGATCACCGCTACGTCCTTGCTCGGTCCCATGATCGGTAGCGCATCGATGTTGATGTCTGCGACCGTTTTCGCCAGCGGAAACGCCGGGTGCGTTACGTAGTAGCGCGAGCCGAGCAGGCCCGCCTCCTCCAGCGTGTCGGCAAGAAACAGGATTGAACGCTGCGGCGGCGGATCCTGCCGCGCAAACGCTTCGGCGAGCTCAAGCAGCGCGGCGATGCCGGTGCCGTTGTCGATCGCGCCGTTGTAGATCTGGTCGCCAGTCAGTTTTGGATCGCGGCCGAAATGGTCCCAGTGTGCCGAGTAGACGACCACTTCATCGGGACGCGTGCTGCCGCGGATCATGCCGATCACGTTCTCTGAACTTGAATGTGCGATCGTGCTGGTGAAGTGCAGAGATGCCGACGCGCCGAGCTCGGTCGGCTTGAAACCGCGCTGATCCGCGCTTGACTTGAGCGCGTTGAAATCCTCGCCTGCCTTCGCGAACAGGCGTTGTACCGCCTCGGTGGTGATCCAGCCGCCAGCGGCGAGGCGTGGCTCCGGATCTTCGCTTGCAGGCAGGCTGTCCTGCACGCCGACCCCGCTATTGACGACGACTTCCCACGGATAACCCGCGCCGGCCGTCTCGTGGACGATGAGGCATGCGGCGGCGCCCTTGCGCGCGGCTTCCTCGAACTTGTACGTCCAGCGACCGTAGTAGGTGAGCGCTGGACCCTTGAACAGGTTGTCGTCGTGATTGCCCCAGCCCGGATCGTTGACGAGCACGATCACCGTCTTGCCCTTCACATCGAGGTCGGCGTAGTCGTTCCATTGATACTCCGGCGCGTCGACGCCGTAGCCGGCAAATACAATTTGCGAATCCTTGATGTCGACGCTGGCGGTCGAATTCAGCGAGCCGACGATGAGGTCCCTGCGATAGGCGAATGGTTCATGGTTTCCACCAACATTCACGTCGAGCGTGACATGGTCGGCATCGTTCACGCTGGTCTCGACCATCGGAACGGTCTGGAACCAGGTGCCCTTGTTACCTGCCTTGAGTCCGAGTTGCTCGAACTGATCCTTGATCCAGGAGGTTGTCACGCGCTCGCCGAGCGCACCGGGTTTGCGTCCCTCGAATTCGTCGGACGACGCCTTCTTGAGCCGGGCAGCAAAGTCTTCGACTGTGATGGCTGCTGAGGTGCGACCGTCAGCGGTGGGCACGACAGGTGCGGGTTTGGCGGGCAAGGCAGGCGCAGGGCTTTGGGCGACAGGCGTGGATCCTTGCGGCTGGCAGGCAGCAAGGACCAAGACACCAGTGGAGACTGCGATACAGCGGATGACACCGGTGCGCATGCGGGACTCCAGCGGGACGGGCATGCGCGATTCTATGCCGTTGCGGTCGCTGCTTGGCGCTGGATCATTCGGCGCCGATGGCGACGCTTGTCCGGTTCGGAAAAAAATGTAGGAGCGTTGGCTCAGGGCTGGTCGCCGGAAAATTTCTTTGCGGTAGCGCCGGTGATCGTACCCACCACAGCGCTGTCGCTGACGAACAAGTCCACCTCACGGCGGAATTCCAGCGTGCCGGTGATGACGGCGTGCGGGCCAATCACGATGCGTGGATTGCGCGGCTTGCCGAATGACCAGCCATGCTGGCGATCGACCAGGATGCCACCTTCGACGCGCGAATCGGCGCCGATTTCGATGTCACCGCCGACCGTCTCGATGCCGCCGGCAATGTGGGCGCCGTCGAGCGTGAAGCGGCCGTTGACGTTGGAGGCATGGCCGATGATTTCCGCGCCCTTGCCCAGATGGATGCCGCCATTGACGGCCTCGACCGCACCACTCACGCGCGCGCCGGCGCCAAGTTCGACGCCGCCGTTCACGGTATCGACCGCCGCCACGGTCACGTGGTCGCCCAGATCGATGCCGCCGTTGACGGTCGAGACCTTCTCGGCACTGCCGCCGTTCTCGACATGGATACCGCCATTGACGGTGCTCAGATCGCCCGCCTGCTGGCCGCTTTCGATATGGATGGAGCCGTTGATCTTGTCGACGTCAATGCCGCGCGCAAATACGCCGCCTGCACAGCACAGGGAAAGGATGGCGGTGGAAAGAACGAGTTTGCTATGCATGGGCTACTCCGGGCTTGGATCGGATTCACGGCCTTGGATGCGGCGTGGGGCGAAAAGGTTGAAGCGCGCCGACAGCGCGCAGCGCGCTGGTATCGGGAGTCGGCGCCTCGGGGCGCGTTCGGCTAGCATTGACGTCTGCACGACAGCCTGGATGATCCGCGTGACGCGACCCAAACCGATCCTGCTTCTCATCCTCGATGGCTGGGGCCATCGCGCCGAGACCGCACACAATGCGATCGCGCAGGCGAATTGCCCGAACTGGCGCCGCCTGCTGGTCGACTATCCGCATACGCTGGTCGACACGCACGGTGAATTCGTTGGTCTTCCGGATGGCCAGATGGGCAATTCCGAAGTCGGCCACATGAACATCGGCGCCGGGCGCATCGTCTACCAGGATCTCACGCGCATCGACGCTGCCATTGCGGATCGCAGCTTCTTCGACAATCCCGCTTTGGTCGGTGCCTGCGACGCCGTGCGGGACGCTCGGCGCACCCTGCATGTTTTCGGCCTCGTATCACCCGGTGGCGTGCACAGCCAGGAAAAACACATCCTCGCGATGATCGATCTCGCCGGGAAGCGTGGTGTCGCGCGCATTGCCGTGCACGCGTTTCTCGATGGCCGCGACACGCCGCCGCGCAGCGCGCGCACATCGCTTGAGCGCCTGCAGGCGAAATGCGCGACGCTGCCCAATGCGTTCATCGCCACGGTCAGCGGACGCTATTACGCGATGGATCGCGACCACCGCTGGGATCGCGTGAAACTTGCGTACGACGCGATCGCCGACGCGCAGGCCGCTTTTCACGCGCCGACGGCACTGGCCGCGCTTGATGAAGCCTACGCACGCGAGGAAAACGACGAGTTCGTCAAGCCGACGATGATTGGCCCGACGGTCATCGGCGCTGGAGCAAAAATCGAAGACGGCGATGCGATCGTGTTCATGAACTTCCGTTCCGATCGCGCGCGCGAGCTTTCGCATGCATTTGTCGACGGTGATTTCCACGGCTTTGCACGTTTGCGCGCGATCAAGCTGTCCGCGTTCGTGACCCTGACCGAATACGAGCAAGGCCTCGCCGCGACGGCGATTGCGTTCGCGCCGCAATCGATGCACAACACGATCGGCGAGTACCTGTCTTCGCTCGGACTGCGCCAACTGCGCATCGCCGAAACCGAGAAGTACGCGCATGTGACATTTTTCCTGTCGGGCGGACGCGAAGCGCCGTTCCCGGGCGAAGAGCGCATTCTCGTGCCGAGCCCGAAGGTCGCAACCTACGATCTGCAGCCCGAAATGAGTTGTCCGGAACTCACCGACAAGCTCGTTGACGCAATCGCGTCGAAAAATTTCGACTTCATCATTTGCAACATCGCCAACCCCGACATGGTCGGCCACACCGGCATCGAGTCGGCCGCGATAAAGGCGGTCGAAGCTGTCGACGTTGCGCTTGGCCGTCTGACCACGGCGATCCGAGCCTCTGGCGGCGAAATGCTTATCACGGCCGACCACGGCAATCTGGAACAGATGGTGGACGACAACGGCATTGCGCATACCCAGCATACCGTCGGCCCGGTGCCGCTCGTGTATGTCGGACGCAGGGCGCATCTTCGTCACGGCGCATTGCGCGACCTCGCGCCGAGTGTTCTCGCGCTGATGGATTTGCCGCTGCCGCCGGAGATGAGCGGGCGCAGTCTGGTCGAGTTCGACGCTTGATGCGTGCATGGGTTCTGCTCACCGTGCTGGTGCTGCTTGCGCCGGCGCCCACGTTGGCGCAGGAAGGCGACGCTGCGCAGCGTACTGCGCAGGAGCAGGAATCGAAGAAGAGACTCGATGCGTTGCGTGTCGAGATCAAAGCGCTGACCGTGCAGCAGCAGGCGACCGCCGGCGAGCGCGGCGATGCCGCGCGTAGCTTGCGCGAAAAGGAACTTGCGCTGAGCGCGGTCGCCAGGGATGTGCATGCACTCGACGAGCGGGTCGCCGACCAGCAAGCGAAGTACGATGGACTCAAGCAGCAGCGTGAGCATCTGGAAACGGCACTGAAATCGCAACGCGACGCGCTCGCTGCGTTGTTGCGTTCCGCCTATGCGCTCGGTCGCAACGAAGAACTCAAGCTGCTGCTGCAGCAGGACGATGTCGCCGCGATCGCGCGCGTGCTCGCCTACCACCGCTATTTTCAGCGCGCGCAGGTCGATCAGATTGACACGCTGCGTGGTGACCTCAAGCAACTCGCGGACGTGCAGGACGCCATCAAGGCGGCCACGGCCGAACTCGCGACCGCGCGTGACGCACGCAATGCCGAAGGTGCCAAACTCGAGACCGAGCGCAGCGAGCGTGCAGAACTGGTTGGAACTATCGATGCCAGGCTCAAGGACGAGGGAGCGCGCATGGCGGCGCTGGGCAAGGACGAGGCTTCATTGACCGGCCTGCTCGAAAAACTGCGTGATGTATTTGCGGACATCCCCAAGCAACTGGCGGGCGCAGCGCCGTTCGCGTCCTCGCGCGGCCGCCTTGCATGGCCGCTGCAGGGCAAGCTTGTCACCGCCTTCGGCAGCGGCGACGAATCCGGCCGGCGCAGCAGCGGCCTGCTGCTCGCGGCGAAATCGGGCACGCCAGTCCACGCGATTTCACATGGCCGCGTCGCGTTCGCCGACTGGCTGCGCGGCTATGGCCTGATGATCATCGTCGATCACGGTGACGGCTACTTGAGTCTCTACGGCTGCAACGAGACCCTGCTCAAGGACGTCGGCGACTGGGTCGACGCGGGCGAGTCGATCGCGACCAGCGGCGCCAGCGGCGGCCAGAAGACGCCGGGCCTGTATTTCGAGCTGCGTGCCAAGGGTCAGGCGGTCGATCCGCGCGGCTGGTTGCGCTGAACGATTGCCGCAGGGAGCGGTCTGCTACAACGACGGCCCGTGCTGCACGCATTACACTGGTCGCGTCCCTCTGAGGTTGCTCTGATGTCCATACGTTTGCTTGTTCCGCTTGTGCTCGCGCTGACCGGGGCATCCGCGCTTGCTGCCGATCCGCCGCTGGTTCCGGAAATTCCGACGCCCGCGAGCACGCCGGCCAAGGCTGCTGCAAAGGACACCGTCGATCTCGCCGACATCCGCGCATTCACCGCGGTCTACAGTCTGGTCAAGCAGGCGTATGTCGAAGATGTGGACGATCATCGCTTGATGCAGGCGGCGATCCACGGTCTGCTCGCGGGGCTCGATCCGCACAGCGAATACCTCGGCAAGGAGCAGATGCAGGATCTGAGCGAAGACACCAGCGGCAACTACGACGGCCTCGGTATCGAAGTGGTGCAGGTCGAAGGTACCTTGCGTGTGGTCG
>JBDSNK010000301.1:0-13791 GCA_039915385.1 Dokdonella sp. | reverse complement strand
GCTCGCATGGGCTGGGGCAACGTGCGCGTGTGGAACGATGACGAGATCGCCGCCGGCAGCGGCTTCCCGCCCCATCCACATGCGGACATGGAAATCATCACCTATGTGCGCGACGGAGCGATCACGCACGAGGACAGCCTGGGCAACAAGGGACGTACCGAAGCCGGCGATGTGCAGGTGATGAGTGCGGGCAGTGGCGTGCGCCATGCCGAGTACAACGCCGAGCCCGACACCACACGCATTTTCCAGATCTGGATCATTCCGGATGCACGCGGCGGCGCGCCATCGTGGGGTGCGCGGCCGTTTCCGAAAGGCAATCGCTCAGGCCGCTTCGTCGCCCTTGCCAGCGGCATCGAAGGTGACGGCGACGCTTTGCCGATCCGCGCGAACGCGCGTGTGCTCGGCGCGACCTTGAAGGCCGGCGAGAGCGCCGAATACGCACTGGACGCACAGCGGCATGGCTATCTGGTGTCGGCGCTCGGATCGGTTGAAGTCAACGGTGTGCGTATCGACGCGCGCGACGGCGCGGCGATCCGCGCCGAGCCACACCTCCGCATCAAGGCACTCACCGACGCCGAGATCGTACTCGTCGACAGCGTTTGATCGCCGACGCGCGCAGGAACGAACCGGTCCGAGTGTAAAGGCCGGTTCGCCCCTGCCATGGCGCGACTGGCAAGCGTAGAGTCGGGGTTTGCGTTTCATCGACTGCCGTTCCACCCGCCTTGTCGAAACCGGAGTGCCTGATGCACAAGACCGTCCTGCTCGCGATGTTTTCGCTCAACGCCATGCCACTCGCCGCCGCCGACGTGCACCCGGTCGAACAACCCATGCTGCGCGAGATCGTCGAGCGCGTCAGCGCGGACGATCTCAAGGCGACGATCACGCAGCTGGTCGGTTTCGGCACGCGGCATACGTTGTCGGACACGACATCGAAAACGCGCGGCATCGGCGCGGCGCGGCGCTGGGTCAAGACGCGCTTCGAATCGTTTTCCAAGGCCTGTGACGGTTGCCTCGACGTGGTGACACCGTCGCAGACCTTTACCGGCGAGCGGGTTCCGCAACCGACCGAAGTCATGGACATCGTCGCAATCCAGCGCGGCACCTCCGACCCGAATCGCGTGATCGTGATCACCGGCCATCTCGATTCGCGCGTCACCGACGTGATGGACATCAAGCACGACGCACCCGGCGCGAACGACGACGGTTCCGGCACCGCAGCGGTGATCGAAGCCGCACGCGTGCTGTCGAAATACAAATTTTCGGCGACCCTGGTCTACGCGGCCTTGTCCGGTGAGGAACAGGGCCTCTACGGCGGCAAGGTGCTCGCCGACTACGCGAAGCAGCAGCACTGGCAGGTCGAAACGGATCTCAATAACGACATCGTCGGCAACACGCACGGACAGGACGGTGTCGTCGACAACACGGCGGTGCGCATATTTTCCGAAGGCACCAAGAGCAACGAGACGCTGGAGCAGGCGAAGTACCGCCGCTATCACGGCGGCGAGGTCGACTCGCCTTCGCGCAACATCGCGCGTTACATGAGCGGTCTGGCCGACGACTACTTCGGCAACTTTCGCGTTCGCATGGTCTACCGCACCGATCGTTATGGTCGCGGCGGCGATCAGGTGCCGTTCCTCGAAGCCGGATTCCCGGCCGTGCGCGTGACCGAAGCGCACGAGAACTACACGCGCCAGCACCAGGACCTGCGCACCGAGAACGGCGTGCACTACGGCGACTGGATCGACGGCGTCGACTTCGCCTATCTTGCCCAGGTCACGCGGCTCAATGCGATCGCGATGGCCTCGATGGCCAAGGCACCCGCGCCGCCATCGGGCGTGGATATCGAGGGCGCAGTGAAATCCGACACGGTCGTCAAGTGGAAAGCAGTCGCCGGCGCAAGCAGCTACCGCGTTTTGTGGCGCGATACCACGGCGCCACAGTGGCAGCGCAGCTACGCGGCAGGTGACGCGGCGACGCTCACGCTGAAGAACGTGGTCATCGACGACGGTTTCTTTGGTGTAAGCGCCGTGTCTGCGGATGGATTTGCCAGTCCGGTCGCGTTTCCGGGGGACGCGGGAAGTTTCGTCGTGGCGACACCTACGCCTTGACGCGAAAGCGCCTGGCGATCGTTGCACGGAGCTTGCTCGCGCGTGCTTCTGACCACGTCTCAGGAGCGCGCGGGTCTACAAACAGAAGAACCCGCGCGCATTCGCGCTGCTCAGGTTTGCCGTCGTCTCCAGCGCCTCGCCGCGCGCGGCGGCAACTGCGGCGCACACGTGCGCGAGATACATCGGCTCGTTGCGTCGATGCGATGGCTTCGGGTGCAGGTCGCGTGGCAGCAGATACGGTGAGTCGGTCTCGATCATCAGGCGATCGGCAGGAATGAGCTTGACCAGATCGCGCAGGTGCGCACCGCGGCGCTCGTCGCAGATCCAGCCAGTGATGCCGATGAAGAAGTCGCGATCAAGGTAGTCGATCAGCTCATCGCGATCACCGGTGAAGCAATGCACGACGGCTGGGCCAATGCGGCCCTTGACCTTGTCCATGCACGCGATGAAATCCTTGTGCGCATCGCGCTGGTGCAGGAACAGCGGCTTGCCGCAGTCGATCGCGATCGCCAGCTGCTGCTCGAATGCGGCGATCTGCGCCGCGTGCGGCGAAAAGTCGCGAAAATAGTCCAAGCCGGTCTCACCGACGGCTTTTACCTCGGGCGCTGCGACGAGCTCGCGCAGTAGTGCGTCAGTAGCCTCGTCGTACTCGTGGGCGTGGTGGGGATGGACCCCGGCCGTCGCATGCAGGAAACCTGGATTTGCTCGCGCCAGCTCGCGCGCAGCGCGACTGCCGCCGGCACTGGCGCCGGTCACCACGATCTGTGCGATACCGTGGCTGCGTGCTCGATCAAGCACGGCGTCGTAATCGGCGCGGAATGATTCGTGGGTAAGATTCGCGCCAATGTCGATCAGCTGCATGCCCGTATACTTCCCCGCGCTGGTTAAACCAGCGATTATGCGGGGATAGCGAACCTCTCGCACCTGCACCGTTTGCTGCGGATTCACCGCGAATTCACGGCTACCCGACCATGCTCGCCCGCTCCAACGATGGGGATACACGAATGAAGAACCAGATCCGCCTGATGCTTGCGCTCGCCGCCGGCATCTTTGCCTTCCCTGCACTCGCCCAGGAGCGCACTCCGCTCAGCGCCGAGGCGACCGCGGCGCACGCCGCCGCTGCATCCCTGCTGCCATCGCACACGCGTGCCGCAAAACCGGGCGATGGCCCGCATAGCAAGGTCATGGGCACCCATGCTTTCCCGGATACGCCGGGCGCGAATGCGTTTCGCGCCTACCCGCCGAGCTGCGCCGCCGATCCGCTGCCGGACAGATCGAGTGGCCCGGTCTACTCCAATCGCACCCCCTTGTTTGCACGCGACACGACCGGAGCGGGATTTGTCGAAGGTGTCACCATCACCGTCTGGCGCATCCCCTGCAGCAGCAGCGGTGCGGCAACGACCTACAACCCCAACGGCCTGACCAACGCGATCACCTTCGTGCGCATTGATCGTGATGCGGCGAATGAGGGTAACCGCAGCCACGTTCCCACGTTTCCGCTGGTGCAGGCATCGCAGGGCAGCATTGGTTTTGGCACGGCTGGAGCACCTAACCCTGCCAGCCTTGTTCGGTTGGCCAGCGAACCCAACACGGTGATCGCCGACACGGCGTTTGACAGCCCGATCTTCGACAGCACGACCTACGTGCTGGAGAATTATCCGTACACCGGCTCGGGTTACTTCAAGTTCAGCGATGCTTTCACTCTGCGCATCGACCCGCAGGTAAGCGGCGTCCCTCCGCTGGAGCTGAACATTCCTGACTACAACGCGGCGCAGTATCCGGATGCGACTGCACTGATGCCGTTTGACGGCTACGCCGCCGCGCAGTGGGTCAATGGCACGCTCAATCAGGGCCTGCTCGTGCAGGTCACCGAGCAGCCGCAGGCGGATGGTTCGACCGTGCGTCAGATCGTGTTCGACCTGCTCACCAAAGATACGCATGGCGATCCGCTGTGGCTGATCGGCAATGCGTCGTTCGTGCCGTTCGCGACCAGCGTGACGATCCAGACCAACTATCTGGGTAACGGGCTCTCCCAGAATCCCTGGGGCACGGCGAAATTCGAGCTCGAGGATTGCAACCACCTCGATGTCACGTTCAGCCCGCTTGCGCTATTGCCGTCGCCGATTCCGGTGTTCAGCGGCCTGAAGACCTATGACCGCCTGTTCAGTGCGAACGGCATGCTCTGCGAATAAGATCGGGTAGCATCGATCCGTGACAACGGCGCGGTCGTCATCGACCGCGCCGTTTTTCGTTGTCGCACAGGGAACGGGCGGAGCAATGAGTCATCGTTGTCGCGCGTGCATCGATTGATCGCGCAAGCCGTGGAAGCCATGCCCGCATCACCCCTGCCCGTCGACGCCATCCTGCCCGAACTGCGCGCAGCACTCGCCGCTGGAACTCGCCTCGTACTCGAAGCACCGCCTGGCGCCGGCAAGACGACGCGCGTGCCGCCGGCCTTGCTCGACGCGCCATGGCTCGGCGGTCGCAAGATCCTGCTGCTGGAACCCCGTCGCATTGCTGCGCGCGCGGCAGCGGAATTCATGGCCGCGCAACGGGGCGAACGCGTCGGCGAAACTGTCGGCTATCGCATTCGCTTCGAAACAAGGGTGTCGGCGGCGACGCGTATTGAGGTCGTCACGGAAGGCATCCTGACGCGCATGATCCAGGACGACCCGGAACTTGCCGCCATCGGCGCGATCATTTTCGACGAATTCCACGAACGCCATCTGCAAGGCGATCTTGGCGCCGCGCTTGCACTCGACGTACAGACCAACCTGCGCCCTGACCTGCGCCTCGTGATCATGTCCGCGACGCTCGACGGCGAGCGCATCGCGCAGTGGTTCGAGGCTGCGCAACTGGCGAGTAAAGGCCGTAGTTTTTCCGTGCGCATTGCACATCCGCCCGCGCGGGCCAACGAAGCATGGCCCGCCCGCGACTGGCCCTTCCACCTGCGCCGCGCGATTGAACTTGCATTGGCGGAAAACGATGGCGACGTGCTGGTGTTCCTGCCGGGCAAGCGTGAGATCGAGATAGCAGGTCGGGCGCTTGCTTCCCTTTTTCCAACTGGATCGAAGCCGCATCCAGCGGCTGAGCGCAGTCCCCTGCACGCTGCGACCGAACGTCAACTGGGTGCTCTTCCCTTGTCCGGCCCTGCTGGCCCCCTTCTCCGATCGGAAGAAGGAAAAATCCAGGTTGTGCCGCTGCACGGCGAACTCTCACTCGCCGAACAGCATGCCGCACTCGCGCCAGCTGTGTCGGGCACACGGCGCGTTGTGCTCGCAACCAATGTCGCCGAATCCAGCCTGACCTTGCCCGGCGTGCGCTCGGTGGTCGATCTGGGCCTTGCACGTGAGCCGCGCTTCGATCCGAATTCCGGCTTCACGCGTCTGGATACGACGAATATTTCGCAAGCCTCGGCCGATCAGCGCGCCGGTCGCGCCGGCCGACTCGGTCCCGGCGTGTGCTATCGACTATGGCCGCAGAGTCGACGCCTCGACGCCGAACGCACGCCAGAGCTGGCGCAGGTCGAATTGTCCCAGCTCGCTCTCGAACTCGGCGCCTGGGGTTCAGACGCGTTGCGCTGGCTCGATAGGCCGCCGGTGGGCGCGCTGGCACAAGCACGCGATCTGCTGCATCGTCTCGGTGCACTCGACGAAGATGGCCGCATCAATGCGCTGGGTCGCAGCATGCTTGCGTTCGGTGCGCATCCACGTCTGGCGGCGGCCGTTCTGCGCGCTCCGCCGGCGCAGCGCGGCCTCGCCTGCGAAGTTGCGGCGCTGATTGAAACACGCAATCCCCTGCGCGGCGAGGCTGGACGAAATGATGATTTCCGTCGGCGCGTGAGCGCACTGCACGCCTGGCGTACGCGCGATCGCGCCGGAGCGCGCGAGCTCGGCGCAGACGTCACTGCATTGAATGCGATCGCGCAGGCAGTGGATGCGTGGCAGCGACGCGCGATGCACGGTGGGAGCGACGGCAGCCGCGATGTTTTCGTTGATGAAGGCCGATCGGGCAAAAGCATCGCCACCGCTGCCTCTTTTACAGCCGTCGGCGACTTGCTGATCCACGCATTTCCGGATCGCATCGCGCGCCAGGACCCGAACAACCGGCGCCGCTATCAGCTCGCGAATGGTCGCGGTGCGCGCCTGCTCGATGAGAGCTCGCTGTTCGGTGAGCCCTGGCTGGTCATCGTCGACCTGCGCTACGACGAACGCGACAGCCTGGTCCTCGCTGCGACGCCATTCGACCCCGATACCCTCGAACGCGATTTCGCCGCTCGTTTCGCACGTCTGCGCAGAGTGAGCTGGAACCGCGACAAGCGCGCGGTGGAGGCGTTCGAGGAGCGTCGTTTCGATGCGATTGTGCTGGAAAGCCGCGCCGTGCCGGCGCGAGCCGAAGATGCGGTGCCGGCGCTTATCGCCGCAGTGCGCGATCTCGGCCTCGACGCATTGCCGTGGAGCGATCATGCGCGCGAGCTTCGACTGCGCGTCGATTCGCTGCGCCGCTGGTGTCCCGAACTGGACCTGCCGGACTTTTCCGACACTGCCCTGCTCGCGACGCTGGAACAATGGCTCGCGCCCTATCTCGACAACAAGCGTCGTCTGGATGCACTGCAGGCGAGCGAACTCTCCGCGGCGCTGTCGGCGCAGCTGGATTTCGCGCAGCGCCGCGCGCTCGACGAACAGGCTCCGGACACGGTCCATGTACCAAGTGGAATGGAGCGCCGCATCGTCTACTCGAGCGACGCACCGCCGGTGCTCGCGGTCAAGTTGCAGGAACTGTTTGGCCTTGCCGACACGCCGCGCATCGCTAACGGGCGCGTTCCATTGACCCTGCACCTGCTTTCGCCCGGCGGCAAGCCGGTGCAGGTTACACAGGATCTGAAGAGCTTCTGGGAACGCACCTATCCGGAAGTGAAGAAGGAACTGAAAGGCCGGTACCCGAAGCATCCGTGGCCCGATGATCCGTGGACGGCGACGCCGACGCATCGAGCCAAACCCAGACGGTGAAACCTTTCCAATCTAGTGCATACAGCGCGGGTCTCGTTGGCATCGGAACCAATCGCACATGCAACCAGTCGCAGTCCGCATGCATCCAAGTCCACTCAGTCGAGTAACGCCATGAACAATCCGCAACGTGTCCTGCCCTGGATGATCGCGTTCCTCGCTGCCGTCGGCGTACTCGGCGTGTTGCTCGCGACGCGCCTCGCAACGATCTTCGCGGCGAATCCCTTTTTCAACGGCGTGATCCTCGCCGTTCTCGCGGCCGGCATCATCGTCAACCTGCGCCAGGTGTTGATGTTGTCGCGCGAAGTCGCATGGATCGAGTCGTATCGTCGTTCCAATCCGGACCAGAAACCCGTCGGCCAGCCGCGCCTGCTCGCGCCGATGGCGCGCATGCTCGATGGGCGCGAACGCGGTCGTGCCGCCTTGTCGGCACCCTCGATGCGCACGATCCTCGACAGCGTGCAATCGCGCCTGGAAGAATCGCGAGATCTCTCGCGCTACCTGATCGGCCTGGCCATTTTCCTCGGCTTGCTCGGTACATTCTGGGGATTGCTGATCACGATCCGCTCGGTAGCGGACATTATCGGTACGCTGAATGTCGGCAACGACGCGGTCACGATGTTCGGTGCGCTCAAGGAAAACCTGAAACAGCCGCTCAGCGGCATGTCCACAAGTTTCTCGACTTCGCTGTTCGGCCTTGCCAGCTCGCTGGTGATCGGTTTTCTCGATCTCCAGGCCGGCCATGCGCAGAATCGCTTCTACAATGAACTGGAAGAGTGGTTGTCCGGCATGACACGGCTCGCCTCGGGATCTACGCTGGACGGCGACTCTTCGGTGCCGGCCTACGTGCAGGCCTTGCTTGAACAGACCGCGGACGGTCTCGACCGCATGCAGCGCGCCATCGTCGAAAGCGAGCGAGAGCGGCGCGGCGGCAACCAACAACTCGGCGAACTCGGCACACAACTTGGACGTCTGACCGACCTGCTTGGTCGCGATGCGCGCGAGCGTCAGGACGCTGCCGGTGTGCAGGACGAGCTGAAGACGGTGCTACGCCAGCTCGCGAGCCAAACACAACCGGCGGCGCAGTTCTCCGATGAATTGCGCAACGAACTGCGCCTGCTTTCTCGCACGATCGCGGCGGCAATGGACGGCCAGCGCCCACGTGCAACTGCAACCCCGATGACCGCCGAACGCGAGCCGCGTCGATGAGTACGCTGCGCCGACGTCGCGCCTTCGATATCTGGCCGGGCTTCGTCGACGCGTTGACCTCGTTGATCATGGTCATGATCTTCGTGCTGCTGATCTTTGCGATCGGCCAGTTCGTGTTGTCCGATAGCCTGGCAGGCAAGAATCGTGCGCTCGATGCGCTGAACTCGAAAGTCGTCGAACTGGCGAAGAGCCTGTCGCTGGCCGAAGACAGCAAGCGCATACTCGACGCACGTGTAAACGAGCTGGGTGCTTCGCTCGGCAAGGCCAGCGGTGAACGCGATCAGCTCAAGACAGAGCTGGACACCGCAACCAGCGAATCGGCAAAGCTCAATACCGACATCGCTGCTCTCACGGCGCTGAAGCAGCAACTCGAAGCGCAGGTTGCGAGCCTGACCGGTCGACTCGACAGCTCGAAAGAAGACATGGTCAAGCAGACCACGCTGACCGCGTCGGCGACGGCGCAAGTCGAGTTGCTCAATCGCCAGCTCGCTGCACTCAACGAACAACTGGCCAGGATCCAGGCGGCGCTCGACATCGCAAGCAAAGACGTGCAGGCGAAAGACGTGAAGATCGCCGACCTCGGCAAGCAACTCAACATTGCGCTCGCCAACCGGGTCGGCGAACTCGAGCGCTACCGTTCGGAATTCTTCGGACGCCTGCGCGAAGCGCTCGGCAACCGCACCGACGTGCGTGTGGCAGGCGATCGCTTCGTGGTGCCGACCGACGTGCTGTTCGATTCCGGCTCGGCTGAGCTGGGGCCCGCCGCGCAGCAGCGCCTCGCGGTGCTCGCGGAAACGGTGAAGGAAGTCGCCTCGGAAATTCCATCCGGCATCGACTGGGTCCTGCGCATCGATGGCCACACCGATCAGCGCCCGATCCACACTTCGCAATTCCCTTCGAACTGGGAATTGTCTACCGCGCGCGCGGTCGCGATCGTGAAATACCTCGTGGTGCAGGGCATTCCTGCCCATCGTCTTTCCGCGAATGGTTTCGGGGAGTTCCAGCCCATCGACAACTCCAATACAGCCGAAGGCGATGCAAAGAACCGACGCATCGAGATCCAGTTGACCAACCGGTAACCAGGGAAATCAGGAACAGTGCAGCTCGCAACGCGGCGCTCTATCGACTCCCCACTCCCGATTCCCTATTCCCTATTCCCGCTTCCCGCTTCCCGCCTTCTGCTGACTGATGATCACGCTGCCGAGAATCAGCGTGCCGGCAATCAGCATCGTCAAGGTTGGCGTTTCGTCGAGCAGCAGCCAGCCCCAGGCCACGCCGAACAGCGGAATGAGATAGGTGCAGGTCGTCGCGCGCGCGGCGCCGACACGCTGGATCAGGCGAAAGAAGAACGCATACGCAATGCCGGTGCAGACCACGCCGAGCGCCACGGCGCTGAGCCAGGATGTCTGCGGTACCGGCGTGGTCGGCCAGGTTGCGATCGCGAACGGCGCCACCATCAGCGCGGCGCTGCCCAGTGTGCCGGCGACCGCGGCGAGCGGCGGCAGATCCGCGAGCCAGCGCTTGGTGAAGTTCGCGGCGAAGCCGTAGCAGCACGATGCGATCGTTCCAGCGAGCGCCGCGGCCGCGACATTGTCACCGGCCGTCTTGCCGCTCATCAGCACCACGACGCCGACGAAACCGGCAACCATCGCCAGCGCGCGGCGCTTGCCGATCTGTTCTTGGTACAACGCAAACGCGACGAGCACGGTGAAGAATACCGTCAGGCTGTTTGCGATGGCGCCGACGCCGGCAGGCGCTCGTTCGGCGCCCCAGGCGAACAGCGAAAACGGGATCGCCGAATTGAGTGCGCCGATGATCGCGAAGTTCTTCGCATGTGCGCGCGTCAGGCGCGCGCGCACCTGCCACAGGAATGGCAGCAGGATCAGCGCGCCGAGCACGATGCGTATCTCGACCAGGGCGAACGGTCCGAAGTGCGGCGCAGCCACGCGCATGAACAGGAAGGAGCCGCCCCAGATCGCGCCGAGCGCGAGCAGTTCGAGCGGTGTTAACCAGTCGCGCGACGGGCGAATGGCGGCGGGCGCGGTTGCGTCGATCATGAAAGTCTCTCTGCGAAAAACAGGTGCTGATGGCGGGAGGCACAGGGCTCAGGCCTGCGCCCTGAATGTGCGGCCCAGGTGGGCCCCCTTCGCGACATAGTGGCGAAATAGATAGAACAAAGGGTGGAAACGCAGCGGATCGATGTGATCGGTGTCGGCAATCACGACGTCAGTATGCGCGTGCACCGCGATGACTTCGGTTTCGATGATCGCGAAGTGGCCGGCGTCATCGCGCCATGCATCGAGTTCGCGGCGCGAAGTGTCAACGACACGTGCTTCGAGCTGAAGCGGGCATTCGGCAACGCGCGGCGGTTGCACGCGGGTCGAGGCGAGCGGCGTGAGTCCCGCATGCGCAAATTTGTCGGCGACGTGGCGATAGCCCGATTCTTGTTTCCACGCCGGCACCGGTGCGCGCCCGGTGGTCGACGCGAGCGCTTCAATGGCAGGCCACAGGGACGGCGTCGCGATATTGAGCACGCACTCGCGTTCTCGCTCAATGTTGCCCAAGCCCTGGCTGCCGCCGGTGAGCCCAAGCACGACGCGATCGGCCAGTGCCCACGCTGAAGACATTGGCGTGATGTTCGCGCTGCCGTCGGGATTGCGCGTGGTAATCAGGAGCACCGGCGTACCGAAGTAAAGGATGCTCGGGTGGATCAGCGTGGTGGCGGGGAGCGTCGGGGTCGTCATGGCCGGATTCTGTGCGCGTCGCCTGACCCGATGTTTCGTCGCACGACGAAACATCATGGCGCGCTTGGCGTTACGCTGCGTACGTCATGAGCGCACCCACGACCCGCCATCGCCTCGCCGAGATCGGCGCCTTGCTCGCCGAACCTGCGCGAGCCGGCATCCTGCTCGCCTTGATGGATGGCAGCGCGCGGCCGGCCGGCGAACTCGGCGAATTGGCCGGTGTCGCGCCGGCTACCGCGAGCGTGCATCTGCGCAAGCTCGTCGAAGGCGGCCTGCTCGCTGCGCTCCCGCAAGGCCGGCATCGGTACTATCGACTGGCGAGCGAGGAAGTCGCGCATCTGGTCGAAACGCTGGCCCTGGCGGGCGCGCGGCCAGTCACGGCACTGCCGGCCACGCGCGCCGATCCGGCCCTGCGTCGCGCGCGCACCTGCTACCAGCATCTGGCCGGCAAGCTGGGTGTCACCTTGTTCGAGCAGCTGCGCCGCCGAAACGGGTTGCGGCTCGACAGCGATGCGCTCCATTTGAGTCCGCGTGGCGCACATTGGCTGCACGAAACAGGTTTACTCGAACGCGACGATGCAATCGCGCAGTTGCCAGGCCGCAGCTGCATCGACTGGACCGAGCGTCGCTTTCATCTGGCGGGGCCGCTCGGCAACCAGCTCGCGCGACGCTTGATCGATGCTGGCTGGCTGAAGCGCCACCGTGATTCGCGTGCGCTGATGCTCGGCAGCGAGGGCCGCGATGGCCTGCGGAGACTCGGCATCGATTGGGACCGCCTGCAGGATTGATGCGCCTCAGACCCGCCCGCAACGCAGGTGGAAATCCCAGCGCACGAGGCGTGACGCGAGTGGATCGCCCCAAGCGCGCGCGAGATCGGCTTCCACCTCGCCAACCGGATCGACGCCCTTCGCTTTCAGGTAGCGTTGCGAGGCCGACCACGAACGCAGGTAGGCCAGAAACTGCGCGAGTGTCCAATCTGCCTGCATCTTGAATGCCGGCGCGGCGATTTCTTCGAACGGAAATGGCAGGGTGCGATAGCCGTTCTCGACGTAGGCGCGTTCTGGCGGCCAGTAAGGCCCGGTCAGATCGACATAGAGATGATCCTTGACCGCATCGACCGCAGCATCGACGTGACAGTCGGCATAGCTCCACGCGGCGAAAACACCACGCGGCTTCAACGCGTGCCGCACGCGTTCGTAGAAGCGCTCATGGTCGAACCAGTGCAACGCTTGCGCGACCGTGACGAGGTCGACGCTCGCACCGGCAAGCGAAGCCTGCTCCGCGGACTCGACTCGGTAGTCGACGTTCGCGCTCGGCTCGGCGTTTTCGATCTGCGTCGCGCTCGGATCGGTTGCGAAGACGCGTTTGAAATGGTCGGCCAATGCGACGCTGGCCTGGCCATTACCACAACCGGCATCCCAGGCGAGATCGCGCGTAATCGTTTGCGTCGCCAGCCAGTCGAACAATGCCGCGGGATAGGTTGGCCGCGCCTCGTGATAGATCCCGGCGTGACCTGAAAAATGATCCTTGAAGCTCATGACACTCTCCGTTTCGTGGGCGTGGGAGCAACTGCAAGGGTGGGAGCATCGTGGTTTCCGCCGCTCACACATGGTTCAACCGGATGGGTGGGAGCGTCGGCAAGCGCGATACTCCCGTCCTCTGCGCGGATGCTCCCAACGCAGCGCGGCCGAAGTGCTCCCGTAAACAGGTGCTCCCACCACCACGTCATGCGCATATGGTCATGCGCGCAGTACCCGCGACTCACCCGGAGCGAGCGTGCCCAGTTCGTGCTCTCCCACGCGCACGCGAATCAAGCGCAATGTAGGCAGACCGACCGCCGCCGTCATGCGCCTTACCTGGCGATTGCGGCCTTCGCGAATGGTCAGGCGCAGCCACGCGTCCGGCACACTCTTGCGAAGGCGCACCGGCGGATCGCGCGGCCACAGCCCGTCCGGCACGCCTGCCAATGCGTCTGCGTCGGCGGGCAAGGTCGGACCGTCGTTGAGCGTCACGCCACGGCGCAACGCATCGAGCGCCGCCGGGGTAGGCGCGCCTTCGATTTGCACGAGGTAGGTTTTCGCTTGCTTGTGACGCGGATCAGTGAGGCGATGCGCGAGCGCGCCGTCGTTGGTCAGCAGCAAAAGGCCTTCGCTGTCCTGGTCCAGCCGTCCGGCCGCATAGACGTCCGGTATGCGGATGAATTCCGCCAAGGTACGGCGCGGCAGCTCGCTGCGATCCGTGAACTGGCACAGCACGCCGTAAGGCTTGTTCAACAGGATCAGCATGGATCGAGCGAGCGGCCGTGGTGGGACGACTCCAGGTCGTTCGCGAACGACCTGGAGTTTTCCGGAAACGATTGCCGGTTGCGACTCAGTGCTTTTCGACTGCGCCTTCGGACTTGCTGGTGTCCTGCTGGAAGATCTGATCGCCCTTGGGCTTCTCGAATTTCAGCGTCATGCGGTCCGATTCGCCAATAGCGAGGTACTTGTCCTTGTCCTTGTCGCCGAGATCGAGCGTCGGCGGCAGCGTCCACACGCCCTTCTCATAGTCCTTGGTATCCTTCGCATTCGCATTGATCTCGCTCTGCGCGACCAGCTTGAAGCCGGCATCGGTCGCCAGCTTGATCACATAGTCCTGTGGCAGATACCCGGACTGCTTGATCTTCGCCAGATCGGCATCGGCAGCAGCGCGATGATCGACCACACCGAGCGTACCGCCCGGCTT
>JBDSNK010000279.1:0-8317 GCA_039915385.1 Dokdonella sp. | reverse complement strand
CCTTGCAAAAGGTGCGCAGTGCTTTCGCCGCGCCGATTTCACCGGGCTGCCAGGCAAGATGGAATCCGCTGTCCCAGGGGATTGTCGGCAGCAGACCAAGATCATCGAGCACGCATCCGCCACCGACTTCCGGCATCGGGATGCGCCGCGGTGCCGGCAATGGCGGGCGTACCTCCAGACGCGCACGCGCCTTGCGCCAGAACGGCGTGAACACCTTGTAGGGCCCGTCGTCGCCGGTGGCAATCTCCCACGGCTCGAGCAGCAGCGCCGCGTTGAAACTGCGCGCGTCGACGCCGGCATCGCGCAGATGCTGCTTGATCTGCGCATCGCGTTCGATCACCGCAGGCTCGTACAGGCGGTTCCAGTAGACCGCGTCCGCGCAAGTCGACTTCCGCAAACGCTGCAGCGTATCGAGCGACGGCCCCCGCTCGATCTGCAGGCGCGCGCCTCGCTTGCGCAGATCGGCGTCGAGCGCCGCCAGCGAATGGTGCAGCCACCAATGGCTTGCGGCACCGGGTCGCCACGGCGCTTCCTCGTCGGGCGCGTGAATGTAAAGTGCGACCACCGTGTCGTGCGCTTTCAGTGCCGCGGCGAACGCCGTGTTGTCTACAAGGCGCAGATCGCGACGGAACCAGACGATGGCAGTGCTCATGTGCTCTCACGATCGGCGGGCATTGTGAAGGGTAACGGCAAAGAGGCCGTTGCGGATGCACGCTCTCGTCCGTGCCGAAACAACAGAAGACCGACAGCTCCTGCCCGCGGCTTGCCACAAAGGCACGCCTATACTTCGCGTGCACGTCGGAGTTGCCAGTCGTGTCTTCCGATACGACGTTCGACCACATTGCACTTGCTTGATGACCGGGGAATCTAAAAATGGAACTGCGTTCAGCCTTGCCGCATCTGCGACTTGTTGCGACGACGACACTCATCGCGCTGGCGCTTGGACTGTGCGCCTGCAACCGTCAGCCCGAAGGTGTGCCTGCGGTGCAAGGCAAGAAGACGATCACCGCTGAACCTGCGAAAGAAGAAAGGCCACAGGGTTTCGCGCTCGCCGCCGCGCGGTCCCAGCAGTATCAGGGGCAGCTCGCGATCGCTCTCGAGTTCAGCCAGCCCGTGGTAGGCACTCAGACGTTCGATAACCTGATCGTCGTCAACGATGCCAAGGGCGGCACCGTGCAGGGCAGCTGGGCACTCGATGAAGACGGCAAGACCCTGCGCTTTCCGTACATCCAGGCCGACCAGCGCTACACCCTGCATATCAAGGGCGAGCTTGCGGCGGCCGATGGCAAGACGCTTGGAAGCGATATCAGCAAGGAGCTCTACACCGGCCCTATGGAACCAGCCGCCGGCTTCGCTTCACAAGGCAACGTCCTGCCGGCACGCGAGACGCGCGGCCTGCCGGTGGTATCGGTCAACGTGAAGGAAGTCGACGTCGAATTCCTGCGCGTGCACGACGACAAGGTCTCGGATTTCTTTGCCGCGTATCAGAAGAACGGCAAGCGCGGCACCTACGAACTCGATCCACGCGGATCCTGGTATAACCGCAAGGGCCAGCCGGTCGTCGATATTGCCGATTCGGTCTATGCGAATCGCTTCAGCCTGCCCGCCAAGGACAACGAGCGCACGCTGAACTATCTGCCGATCCAGAACATCAGCGAACTGGCGCAGCCCGGTCTCTATTTCGCGACACTGAAGCGCGCCGGCACCTACTCCGACGACTACGAAACCAGTTACTTCTTCGTCAGCGACATCGGATTGCACACGCGCGCCTACAAGGACGCCTTGTTCATACACGCTGCATCGCTGAAAAGCGGCGAACCACTGACCGGCATCGAGCTGTCAATTCTCGATGCCAAAGGTGAATCAGTCATCGCGGGCAAGACCGATGACAAGGGTAACGCGCAGCTCGCCTACGAACTCAAGGCCGAACAGGTACTCATTGCAAAAAGCGGCAAGGACGTTTCCCTGCTGCCATTCAACCAGCCGGCGCTTGATGTCTCCGACTTCGCGGTTGCCGGCCGCAAGCAGGCCTGGTTCGATGTGTTCGCATGGTCCGGTCGCGACCTCTATCGCCCCGGCGAGACAATCCGACTGTCCGCGTTGCTGCGCGACTACGACGGCAATGCAATCAAACCGCAACCGCTGTTCGTGACCCTCAAGCAACCAGACGGCCGTCCTTACGCAGAAGCGAAACTCGATCCGCAGGATCTCAATTATTTCGACTGGTCGCGCGATATTCCGACGGATGCGCCGACGGGCCGCTGGCAGGTCGAGTTCCGCACTGACCCGAAAGCGAAAGATGCGACCCAGGGTCTGACTTTTCGCATCGAGGAATTCCTGCCGGAGCGGCTCAAGCTCGATCTTTCCTCGACACAGACTGTGCTCAAGCCCGGCGAGCCGCTCAAGCTCGCAGTCGAGGGCGAATATCTGTACGGTGCGCCTGCGGATGGCAATCGCTTCACGGCTCGTCTCACGCTAGCGGCCGACCAGCATCCGGTGGACACGCACAAGGATTTTTTCTTCGGCGATCCGACCATCGAGCTGCCCAAGGAAGCCAAGGACGCGATCGACGACAAGCTCGACGAACACGGAAAACTCGAACAGGACGTCGAGATCGGCGATGCCGCCAAACCGACCGCACCGATTGCGGCGATCCTCTCGGGAAGCGTGTACGAGTCCGGCGGTCGCACGGTCACGCGCACTCTCAAGCGAACCGTGTGGCCCGCTGATGCGCTTGTCGGTCTGCGCCCCCTGTTCGATCTCAAGGAAGGGTCCGATGCGCGTGGTCGCGCCGGTTTCGAGTTGATCCGAAGCAACGCGAACGGCGACTTGCTCGCCAGCCAGCATCTCAAACTCAAGTTGGTACGCGAATATCGCGACTACCGCTGGGTGTTCGATCACGAGAGTGGCTGGCACTTCGACTTCAACCAGCGCTACGAGGACGCAGAATCGCGCGAGCTCGATGCCGAAGCGGGCAAGGTCGCGAAGTTCGACGTGCCGGTCGACTGGGGCAACTACCGCGTCGAGATCCTCGATCCCGCGACCGGCCTCACCACGCGCCTGCCGTTCTTTGCCGGCTGGAGCTGGAATGACGACAACCGCGGCAAGGAAGCGCGCCCCGACAAGGTCAAGCTCGCACTGGACAAACCGACCTATCACGCCGGTGACACGCTCAAGGTCACGGTGACAGCACCGCAAGCCGGCCCCGGCATGTTGATCGTCGAATCCGATCACATGCTTTACACGAAGAACATCGACGCCAAACCCGGCGCGACGTTCGAGATTCCCGTCACCAAGGAGTGGGAACGTCACGACGTCTACGTCACCGCCCTCGTGTTCCGCGGGGGCTCGGCCGCCGACAAGATCACACCGGCGCGCGCAGTTGGCGAGGCCTTTGTTTCAATGGACCGCAGCGACCGGAAGATCGACGTGCGAGTCGATGCACCCAAACAGATGAAACCGGAGATCGATCTGCCGGTCACCGTGAAGGCGCCCGCGCTCGCCGGCAAGAAAGCGTACGTCACCGTCTCTGCCGTCGATGTCGGCATCCTCAACATCACGCGATTCCTGCGCCCTGACGCCAACGCCTGGTTCTTCGCCCAGCGTGCGCTTGGCATCGATGCCTACGATCTCTATGGCCGCGTGATCGAAAGTTTCAGCGGCGATACCGCAAAGCTTCGCTACGGTGGCGACATGGCGCTGGCCGCACTGCCGCAGGCGCGTCGTCCGACTGCGAAGGTGCTGACCGTGGATCTGTTCTCCGGTGTCGTTGCGCTTGATGCGAAAGGTGAAGCGAAGGTCGCGCTGAAGATGCCGGACTTCAACGGCACCGTGCGGGTGACTGCAGAAGTGTTCGGCGAAGACCAATATGGCGATGCCGACACCGAAACCATCGTGCGGGCGCCGCTGGTTGCGGAGATCTCGACGCCACGCGTGCTCGCTCCGGGCGACAAGGCGGCGCTCACGCTCGACCTGCAGAATTTTTCGGGCAGCGAACGTGAATTCGCAGTCAAGGTGAGCACCGCGAAGCCGCTCGCAATCGACAAGGGTGAACGAAAGGTGAAGCTCGCCGACGGTGCCAAGACGACCCTGAACTTCCCGCTCATCGCGCTGGACGGATACGGGGTCGGCAAGATCAACGTCGTCGCGTCGAGTGGCGACATCAAGATCGACCGCCACTTCGAGATGGTCGTGCGCGCCGCATGGCCGAGCGTGATGCGCTCGATGTCGCGCGCGTTGAACACGCTTGAACCGGTCACGCTGGGTGCAGACACACTGGACGGCCTGCTCGCCGACTCCGTGAGCGCGCGACTCACCGTGTCGAGCCTGCCACCGCTGCCTTTTGCGACCGCAATCACGGATCTGCTCAAGTACCCGTATGGCTGCATCGAGCAGACCACGAGCAAGGGCTTCGGTGCCTTGCTGCTCGACGAAAAGACCGCGCAGAACCTGCATATGGATGGTCTGCCCGCTGATCAGCGCAAGGCGCGCGTCGAGGCGTCGATCGGTCGCATCGCATCGATGCAGATTCCGTCAGGTCACTTCTCGATGTGGGGTGGCGACAGCAGCGTCAACGAGTTTATCACGCCATATGTCGTCGAGTTCCTCGAGGACGCGCGCGACGAAGGTTTCACGGTGCCCGAAGATCTTCTGCAGAGGGCGCTCAAGCGCCTCAACGACGACCTCCTCTCCGGCGGTCACCCGTTCTACGGCTATGAGCACAGCGATGCATTGCGCTTCGCCAACGAAGCATATTCTGGCTACGTGCTCGCACGCGTGAACCGCGCACCGCTTGGCACGTTGCGTGCGCTCTACGACAACGAACGCGCCAAGGCGATCACGGCGTTGCCGCTCGTGCACCTGGGCATCGCCTTGAAACTGATGGGCGACGCGCCGCGCGCGGAGAAGGCGATCGCCGACGCGTTCGCGATGAAGGTCAATCGGCCCTGGTACCTGGGCGACTATGGTTCGGATCTGCGCGACACAGCACTGATGATTGCGCTGACGCACCAATACGGACTCGCCAAGCCCGACTACGACGGGCGTGTCTTCGATCTTGCACGCTCGATCACGGGCAGTCAGCATCTGGCCGCCGCACAGGAACGCACGTACGCCTTTCACTGGACGTATTTCAGTACGCAGGAGCAGATTGCGCTGGCTCGCCTTGGCAAGACGCTGATCAAGGACGGCGACAAGGTCGTCGCGGGTACGCTCGGCGTTGGTGCCGCATCGAGCCCGATCAGCCCGGACCGCCTGTGGAGTCGCGACTTCAGCGGCACCGAGATCGCATCCGGCGTGCGCTTTACGCCACAAGGTGATCTGCCGCTCTATGTCAGCACCGATGTCGCCGGCGTGCCGAAGACAGCTCCGCCCGTAGACGATCACTACGTCGCGATCCAGCGCCAGTACTACGCGCTCGACGGCAAGCCATGGGAGCCGACCGCGCTCAAGGAGGGCGACAGCCTGATCGTCGGCCTCAAGCTGGAGGCACGTGAATCGATGGCCGATGCACTGCTGGTCGACCTGCTGCCCGGCGGACTGGAGATAGAGAACTTCAACCTCACCGATGCCAAGCAGTGGGCCGATGTCGTTGTCGACGGCATCACGATCACCGACCGCGCGCAGGCCGCTGAAGTGCGTCACGAGGAATTCCGTGACGACCGTTACGTGGCAGCATTGAAACTCGACAAGGGCCAGACCGCACACGTGTTCTACATGGTGCGCGCTGTCTCGCCCGGCACCTATCAGATACCGCCGCCCCTGGTGGAGGACATGTACATGCCGCAGGTGCGCGGCGTCGGCAAGAGCGTGCCGGCGGCGGTCAAGGTGATTGAGCCGTAGCGACATCGCGGTTTGATTGAAATGACCACACCATCCCCACCCAACCCTCCCCTTCAAGGGGAGGGCTTCAAAGCAAGAGCTATGCGATCCGGCCGCATGAGGTGGCGTTGTGCCTTCGCCCTCCCCTTCAAGGGGAGGGTTGGGTGGGGATGGTGTCGGTATCAGCGCATGGGCTCTTCAACATGAAGCCCCGCTTTCGGCACATCCTGAAACACATCGCGCTGACAACGCTGCTGCTAGTCACAGGCGCCTTCATCCTCGACCGCCTGTTCCCGCTGCCTCTGCCCGAACCCGACAGTGGCAGCACCGTCGTACTTGCACGAGACGGCACGCCGCTGCGCGCATTCCCCGACAACGACGGTGTGTGGCGCTATCCGGTCAAGCTCGGCGACGTCTCGCCGCTGTATGTCGAGGCACTGCTGACCTACGAAGACCGCTGGTTCTATCGTCACCCCGGCGTGAATGCGTTCGCGCTCGCACGTGCATTCGCGCAGTGGATGGTGCATCGCCGCCTCGTTTCCGGCGGCTCGACGCTGACAATGCAAGTCGCGCGAATCCTCGATGGCACGCCGCACAACGCGGCCGGCAAGCTGCGCCAGATACTTCGCGCGCTGCAGCTGGAAGTGCATCTGACCAAGCAGCAGATCCTGACCCTGTACCTCGACCGCGCACCGTTTGGCGGCACCATTGAAGGTGTCGAGGCGGCGTCGTGGGCCTACCTGGGCAAGCCCGCGTCGCGCTTGTCGCACGCCGAGGCTGCGTTGCTGGCGGTGTTGCCGCAAATGCCCAGCCGCCTGCGACCGGACCGCCAACCGGTTGCCGCACGCGCGGCACGCGACAAGGTACTCAGGCGCATGGCCGACCTCGGCGTATGGACGCGCGCCGAAGTCCACGACGCGCAGATCGAGTCGGTCGCCGCGCGCGCGTTGCAGCCGCCGCTCAGCGCCGCGCTGCTCGGCGAGCGCCTGCACGAAGAACAACCGCACCTGCGCCGCATCAGCACGACCATCGATGCGCAACTGCAACGCGCACTCGAAGCGCGCATCAGCGACTACCTGACGCGCCTGCCCGAGCGCACGTCCGCAGCCTTGCTCGTCGTGGATAACGCAAATCTCGAAGCACGCGCATATGTCGGCTCAGGCGCATTTGGAGACGAACAGCGGCTCGGTCACGTCGACATGGTGCGCGCATGGCGATCGCCGGGCTCCACGCTCAAGCCGTTCCTGTACGGGCTTGCGCTTGACGATGGCCTGATCGACTCGGAAAGCCTGCTGGTCGATGCTCCGCAATCATTCGGCACGTATCGCCCCGGAAATTTCGACATGGCCTTCAACGGTCCGATCGGCGCTGCTGAAGCACTGCGGCTTTCCTTGAACGTGCCGGCGGTCGATCTCATCGATCGCATTGGCCCCGTGCGCTTCGCCGCGCGACTAGCGAACGCAGGACTCAACTTGCGCCTGCCGCGCGGAGTCGCACCGAATCTGTCGGTCATTCTCGGTGGCGTTGGTGTGCGCATGGAGGATCTGGTCGGCGCCTACACCGCCTTGAACCGAGGCGGCATTGCCGGGCGCGTGCGCTACACACGCGATGACGCAACCACCGACCGGCGCATTCTTTCCGAGGGCGCCGCCTGGATCATCCGCGACATCCTCGAAGCCAATCCGCGCCCCGGCTATGCGCCGGGCACTTTCGATCCTGGATCGCGACCGCGCGTCGCATGGAAGACCGGAACCAGCTACGGTTTTCGCGATGCGTGGGCTGTCGGCGCAACGCGTCAGTACACGGTTGCCGTGTGGATCGGTCGGCCCGACGGCACACCGTTGCCGGGCCAGTACGGTGCGGTCACCGCGTTGCCGCTCATGTTCCAGCTGGTCGACAGCCTGCCGCGTAGTGCGACCTCAATCGCGCCGCAGCCGCCACCGGCAAGCGTGACCGAGAGCGACGTGTGCTGGCCGCTCGGTCTCGCCTACGATCCTGCGCATGCGGATCTGTGCTTTCAGAAACACAGCGCGTGGATATTGAACGGTGTCATTCCGCCAACCCTGCCCGAACGCGACAGCACCCTCTGGAGCGCGGGCGTGATGCACGTGCATGTCGACGCCGCTGGCGCACGACTCAGTTCCGGTTGCCGCGGAAAATCGGCGCACCAAATCGACATCGCGCGCTGGCCTGCCCTCGCCTACCCGTGGTTGTCGCGCGAGCAGCGTCATCGCGCGAACCTGCCTCCGCTGGCGCAAGCCTGTGCACCCGATGGCCTCGATGCGAGCCAACCCATCCGCATCGATGGCATTGCCGACAACGCCGCCATTGCGCGCGCACCGAACAGCGACAAACCGGCAACGCTTCGTCTGCATGCATTGGGTGCCAGCGGTCAAGTGCTGTGGCTGGTCAACGGCAAGCTCGAAGGCGAGACGCGGGGCTCCGCCGACTTTGAGTACGCGTTCGCCGAAACGGGCGCGCAGGACATCACTGCACT
>JBDSNK010000123.1:0-7141 GCA_039915385.1 Dokdonella sp. | reverse complement strand
CTCGAAGCGCTAATCCACGCTGCATAGCCCCGTAGCCAAGCGGTAAGGCACCTGACTCTGACTCAGGCATCGGTGGTTCGAATCCATCCGGGGCTGCCATAGCCACATGGCGTCACGCGAGCCGGTTGCAGGTTTGCGATACCCATCCAAAAGCCCGCCCTTCGGCGGGCTTTTGCGTTGCGGCGTTTGCACCCCCCACTTGGCAGCCCGCTGGGCGGGACTCCCGAAGCCGTCCGGGAACTTCTCCTGCCAAGGGGCAACGGCACGTCGCGACATTCGGTGTTCGACTCCCGGTCAATCGATCCCGCGGCAACGAAAGGCTGTGACCAAGACTACGCCGGACCACAACTGAGTCTTGCCCTTTAATCGCCGGATAGCGCAGGAATTCGTTCTTCAGGGGGCGGTTAGGTGGGCTGGGGTACGGTCGTGATGCAATCACGCTCAGGAGCATGCGATGAACACACAGCTACCGATTGATGGTCAGACGATCCACGTCAAGCTGAAGGAAGGCGAGTGGCAGGAAGCCACCTATCGGGACGAAAACTTCGTGGATTTGTACGGTTTGCCGCTTGAAGTCGACAAGATCCTGGAATGGCGACCGGTGGTGCCCGCTGCCCCTTCAAGTGCTCCCGATATACGCCGCGGGTCGATCAACACGCCAGCTGTTCGGGTCGGCTGACGCAAGCATGGGCGCCGCTTGCGCGAGTGAACCGGCTAAATAATCGATCGGCGTCGCGCTCCAAACCTGATCAGGTCTATTGGGAAACTCCCCTTTCGTATCGCCGCGTCCGCCGCATGCCTCTTGCCAATGCGGCGGTACGCTAGACTCGGAGCTTCAGGTTTCCAGGGGGGCGTGATGAACCTGTGGCGAAGTTCGATCGTCGGACTGGGCTTGTTGCTCGGCGTACCGGCGAAAGCTGGCGAGTTCTCCGTGCTGGTGACGGACAGTCATTCAGTGCCGATCGCTGATGCGGTCGTGAGTGTGCGAAGTGACCACGATGAGCCATCCTCGGCGACGCCGCCAGCCACCAGAATCATCGATCAACGTAGCGAGTCTTTTGTGCCGTATGTCGAGCTATTTCGACCCGGCGACCAGGTGATTTTCCACAACAGCGATCGGACACGTCACCACGTCTATTCGTTTGCGCCGGAGAAGAGCTTTGAATTCGTGATTGGATCGGGACGCAGTGCGCCGCCAGTTACGCTTGACCAAGTCGGCGAGATTGCCGTCGGATGCAATATTCACGACCGCATGATCGCGCATCTCTATGTGTCGGATGCGCCGCACGTGGCGAAGTCCGGTGCGGATGGACGCGTGGTCTTCGATGATCTGCCAGCGGGGACCTGGTCCGTTCAGGTGTGGCATCCGCAGTTGCGGCCAGGTCGACCGGAGCCGCCGCGCGCGATCACCCTCGCAGCGACGCCGGCGAACCTGACGATTCCATTGTCCTTGCTGCCCGATCCGCGCGTCGGCGCCGACGATCACGAACGCAGCCAATACTGACACGCATGAGTTTCCGCCTGCGCCTTGCCGTGTTGTTCGTGACGACTCTGGTAGTGGTCCAGGTGTTCACGGCCGTGCTCGTGTATGAAGTGGCGCGGCGCGGCGTGATCGCGGAGGGCGAGCGCCAACTTGCCGCGGGTGCGGATGCGGTCGCGCGCCAGCTTGATGACATTTCCGCGCGAGTCGCCGACAACGTGCACGTGCTCGCGCTCGACTACGCCCTTCGCGCGGCCATCGCACAGCGTGACGAGGGCACCGTATTGTCGGCATTGCGCAATCATGGCCGTCGCATCGGTGCTGCGCGCATGCTGTTGATCGGCCTCGACGGTGTGGTGCGTTCGGACACCGTGGAAGCCGATGCGATCGGGCATGCGTTTGGATTCCCGGATCTTGTCGATGCCGCACTCGACCACCCAGCGGCGGCCGTCGTAGCCATGGGGGGCAAGGCCTACTGGATGATCGTAGTACCGGTCTATGCACCCGGGCCGATCGCATTGATTGCGGCGGGTATACCCGTCGACAACGCCTTGCTTACGCATTTGCAGCAATTGTCTGCGCTGCCGAACACGCTGGAGTTGATCAGCGAAAGCGGCGACGGCCACTGGATCGGGATCGCACACGGTGGCGACTTTGCGCTTGCGCCAGGGTTGATGGCGGAGCATGGCGATCTGCCACTGCAACCTACTGTGGTCAACGTCGGTGGGCGCGAATATGTAGCACTCGCTAAACGCCTCAAGGAATCGGAGCGCAGCGCGCCGATTGCAGCGTTGCTCGCGTATTCGCTCGACGATGCACTGCATCCGTATCATTCCGTCGTGCTCGCATGGGCAAGCCTCCTGGGCCTGGGCCTCGTTGGCGGCCTGATTGGCGCGCTTCTGATAGCGCGCAGTGTGGCGCGCCCGATCGAAGTGTTGGCGAATACCGCGCGACGTATCGAGAGTGGCAACTACGCACCGGCTCCACCGTTGCGCGGGCTTGGCGAAATCGGCCAGCTGGCTGCTGCTTTCGTGAGCATGACGCACGCGATTGCGGAGCGCGAAGAGCACATTCGCTACCAGGCGCTGCATGACGCGGTCACGGCGTTGCCGAACCGGCAAGCGGCAGAGGGCGGCATCCAGCGATTCCTGCACGAATCTCTGGAGCCGCAAGGTGCATTGCTGATGATAGGTCTGGCGCGGCTCCCCGAAATTATCCAGACGCTCGGTCACTCGATCGGCGATCGGGTGATGCGCGATGCCGGCGAGCGACTGCGCGAACTCGCGGCGGGTGCTTTCGTTGCGCGCGTGACCGATACACAGTTTTCGCTATGGCTCGATCACGCCGATGCCGATGTCGCACGTGCGCGTGCTGCGCGCGTACTCGAAATACTCGCAGTGCCGTATCGCGAAGCGGATGTCTCTCTGGATACCGCGCCCGCAGTGGGCATTGCACTGGCACCCGCGCACGGTCGCGATGCCGGTACCCTGTTGCGTCGGGCCGAAGTCGCCCTGATTGCGGCGCCAGGCGCCGAACACGCAGTCGCAATCTACGATGCCGCGAGCGATCCGCATCGACCGGAACGCCTCGGTCTGATGGGCGACCTGCGCAAGGCGATCGATCGCAACGAGTTGCACCTGTGTTACCAGCCGAAACTGCATCTCGCCAGCGATGTGATCGATGGTGCGGAAGCGCTTCTGCGCTGGCAGCATCCGTTGCGTGGCGCGCTTCCGCCGGATGCGTTCATCGGGCTTGCCGAGCGCACCGGCAACATTCGCGCGGTGAGCCGATGGGTCATCGACCGCGCTATCGCGCAGGCGGCCGAATGGGCGCAGAGGGGATATGCGCTGCGCGTCGCGATCAATCTTTCGGCGCGCGATCTTGACGACGCCACGCTACCGGATCTGATTTGGGACAGGCTCGCCGCACACTCGGTGCCCCCGCAAAGCATCGTGCTGGAGCTCACTGAAAGCGCCGTGATGAGTGAACCCGATACGGCGGTGCAGGTGTTCGACAGACTCGCGCAGCGCGGCATCGAGCTTGCGATCGATGACTTCGGCATCGGTCAATCATCGTTCGCCTACCTGCGTCGGCTGCCCGTGCGTGAGGTCAAGATCGACCGGTTGTTTACGCAGGGACTGGCCGA
The DNA here is from genome assembly GCA_039915385.1 of Dokdonella sp. Taxonomy (GTDB): domain Bacteria; phylum Pseudomonadota; class Gammaproteobacteria; order Xanthomonadales; family Rhodanobacteraceae; genus Dokdonella_A. Next base: position 3,515 of record JBDSNK010000123.1, on the reverse strand, counting down.
CGATACCGGCGATCGCGCGCTGGTGCAGTCGATGGTCGAACTAGGTCATCGACTGGGCTATCGGGTTACGGCTGAAGGCGTCGAAACCGCCGGTGCGCTCGAGTTCCTGCGCTCGATCGGCTGCGACCATGCACAAGGCTATTACATCGCCGCGGGCCTCGAGCCGACCGCGGTGCAGGATCTTCTCGCCAGCAGGCCGTCGCGTGCGGGCGTGCAGGTGTGACACGCGCGCAGGCATTCGGTGCCGCATCGGTGTTGGCGCTTGCGCGCCACGTCGGAGCGGAAGACGCCGACCTGCATGGCTATCTGGATTGCCGATTGGTCGTGCCGGCTTCGCAGCGCAGTTGGACCGAGGGCGGCTTGGGCAAGACGCGTTATGGTTCGGGTGGCTTCACGCCGACGTGCGCACAAGCGGCATTGGTCGGCACCTGGCAGGCGACGCCTTCTCTGCTTGCGCTCGCCGATGTGCAATATGCGACGAGTGGCGGCGGCGCGCTGTCGGTGCTCGAAGCCTACCTGCGCTACCGCCCCGTTTCCACGACGCCCTTGCGTGCCTCGTTCAAGCTCGGCGTGTTCTTTCCACCGATTTCGCTGGAGAACGATGCGATCGGCTGGACCAGTCCGTGGACGCTGACGCCATCGGCAATCAACAGCTGGATCGGCGAGGAATTGCGCACTGTCGGTGCGGAGGCGGAACTGGAATGGCGGGGTGATGGCTATTCCATCGAAGGTGTCGCAGCACTCGTGCGCAGCAATGACCCGGCGGGCGAGCTCCTCGCCGCGCGCGGTTGGTCGTTGAGCGATCTCACGTCAGGACTCGGCACTCACGTGCGCGAACCGGATGTCTACGCACTCGAGGGTGGCGAGCGAGTGCCCTTGCGATTCAATCCGTTCCTCGAGAACGATGGCAGGGTCGGCTGGTACGCGGGAGCCACCTGGCGTGCACCCGGTCGCGTGCGCGTCACCTTGCTGCGCTACGACAACCGTGCGGATCCGTCGACAGAAAGTGGGGGTGTGTCGCCGGTATTCAGTTGGCACACGAAATTCTGGAGCGGTGGAGCCGAAGCGCAGTGGCAACATATCGTTGTGCTTGCCCAGGCGATGTCGGGTTCCACCGAGATCGCGCCATCGCCCTTCTTCAGCACGAGCACGAATTTCCGGGCCGCTTACGTGCTGCTCGGCTGGAATGTTGGCGCCTGGCGCGTCGCCATGCGTGGCGATGCATTTTCGACCGAACAACTGCCGCGCAGTTTGGCTGACCGCGCGCGCGAACACGGCAGCGCGGCAACATTTGCATTGAACTGGCGCCCCGTCGAATGGCTGCGACTGAGCGGAGAATGGGTACAGGTCTGGAGCACGCGCAACCCGATCGCTCCCGCGATGTCGGAACGTACGCTCGATCACCAGATCCAGTTCGCGGCTCGCCTGCTGTTTTGAGCAGCGCAGAGCGAAAGCCGTCGGCGACGAGCGCGTCGATGGCTGTTCACCGCTTCAAAGCTGCACGTGCAAGGTCATCCCGTACGTACGCGGAGCGCCGAGGAATGCATTGATCGAACCTGTCTGCAGCGGCGCATCGAAACTTACCTGGCTGTAGGTACGGTTGGTCAGGTTACGAGCCCACAACTCGACATTCCAGCGCTTGCTCAGCGCGCCGATCGTGAAGCCTGCGTTGACCAGGGTGAACGCATCCTGTTCCTTGAGCGGGTTGAGATCCGAGCCGGTGTTGTAGGCGCTCGTGTACTTCGCGCCAAGGTTGAATCGCGCCGTCAGGTCGGCGCCGAAATTCCACTGGTAAGCGATGCCCGCCGTTGCCTGCCACTTCGGCGCGAAGCTCGAGCGGTTGCCGGGCAGCAAGGCGAGTGCCGCATCGGGCAAAAGGTCGCCGCCATAGCTTGCGTCGGTGTAGGCCAGGCCGCTTTGCAGCGACAAGCCCGGAATGCGTGTTTGCCAAAGCAGATCGGCGTCCACGCCCTGTGTGGTCAACTGCGGAATCGAGCGCACGACATAGCTTGTGCCGAGGAAGCTGTTGAGCTGAAAATCGCTGTACTGCGCGTGGAACAGTGCAGCGTTGAGCAAGAGGTTGCCGTCCTGCCAGCTCGTCTTGGTGCCAAGCTCGTAGCTGTTGACGAATTCGCCGGGGAACGATGTATCGGTCACAGGCGTGATGCCAGTCGCGCCGTCGCTGAGTCCGTTTGCCGACTGCACGCGATCGAGGTTGAAGCCGCCGGCCTTGTAGCCGCGCGCCGCCGACGCATACGTCATCAGCGTGTCGTTCCAGCGGTACGCGGCCTTGAACGAACCCGACCATTCGTCTTCGGACAGATCCTGATGGGTGGTGCGTCCATTGAACAGGGGGTTGGACCAGGGCAGGCACATGTAGCCGATCACCGTCGGCACGATGTTCGACAGATAGGTTGCAGGCACGCCGCGCGCGGCGAGCGCGGCGCCGACGAGTGCAGGATTGGCGAGCGCGGCGCGGCAGGCCGCACCGCCGTTGGGATTGTTGTATGAGGAATCGACGTCCTTCTTCTCGTGCGTGAAGCGCACGCCGGCGGTCAGCGCGAGCGCCTCGGTGGCGTGATAGGTCACATTGCTGAAGGCGGCGGCGCTCCTTGCATCCTGCGACCATCGGTCGTTCGTGCCGACGCCCGACAACCCGCTGCCGAACGGAAGTCCGGTCGCCTGCGAGAGGAATGTGGCAGCACCGGTGGTATTGACGACACCGTGCGGGAACGCCGCAGCGATGTTGTTGAGGAGCGCGATCGACAGGTACGGTTCGTAGGCCGGGCCCAGGGTTATCGCGTCATCGCGCTGAAGATGTTCGTTGTCGAAATACAGGCCGCCCATCCAGTCGAAGCGACCGGCGGTGCCGGCGAGTCGCAGTTCCTGGCTGAAGGTGCGAAAGCGCACGTCGTTTTCGCCGGGACCGAAACCGCGATTCCAGATGTCGGCGCCGCTGTAGTCGATATCCACGGCGCCGATGCCAGCCCACTGGCGCAAGCTGGTGATCGAGGTGAGCGTGGCATGGTCGAACCACGGTGTATTCCAGTTGATCTCGGTCGAGAGCCCTTTGTCGACGACATCCTGCGAAGTCTCGCGGTTGCTGTAGGCGAGGCGTTGCGAAGGGTCTGCGAACGGGATCACGCCATTGCCCGCGGCGAGCGCATTGACGATCGCTGCCGCCGGGCCGGTAAGCGTAGTGATGCCGGCGCAACAGTTCTCTTCACGATGTGTGTAGTCGCCGATAACGAGGACGTCGAGGTCACTGTTCGGCTGCAGCAGCAGCTGCGCGCGCAGCGAACGGAAATCCTGGTCGCCGTCGTTGTGGTCCTTGCGCGGCCCGACGCCGGTGTTGACGTCGTTGAATCCGGATCGTTCGCGATCGACTGCATACACACGGAATGCAGCGTTGTCGCCGAGCTTGTTGCTGTAGGCGGCGTCGACGCCGAGCGCGCCGTAGTTGCCAACGGTGAAGTCGGCGTAGCCTTCTTCGTTGAACGAGGGGCGTCGGGTCG
>JBDSNK010000240.1:0-6088 GCA_039915385.1 Dokdonella sp. | reverse complement strand
CCTCGCCATGCAGGCGCCGGATACAAGAGGCCCGACGAAGAATATGCCACCCAGGCCACAGAGGTTGCCTGATTTGGCAAACGAACAGGACGCAGCAATTCCCGCCATCGTGCCGACAGCGAAACCTGCGATGCCAATGAAGATTGCGAGAGGGGTGACACGAAAGAAGGGCGCGCCACTTTTCCGGTCGCTTGAAAGAAGAGGGATCGCAATGCACACCACGAGAAACCACATGGTGAGACCCAGGACAGTCGGTCCAATGATGACGGCGGGAGTCAGCAGATTGCCCTTGGCGGGCCAGATACAAGTGTGAAGCCGCATGCTGGGGGAATGGTCAGACCCACCAATGCGCGACACCGCCTCGCAGATTGACCCTGGATCGCGTTGTCAGCCGGGATTGCCTGGGCTTGCGGAAAAAAGATGCTCGGCCATCTTTCGGCCGCGCTCGAGCCCCTGCGGAGTAAGCAATACCGACTTGGATTTACTCGCTGGGTTTTCGATGAAGCCCTGCGCATGCAGGCAATCCATCACATCGAAGGAGAACCCCTTCCAAGCTCGGTCTCCGTCGAAACTGAAGACGGCAAGGAGTGCGAGAACAGCCTCCTCGATTTGCGTCTGATCGTAGGTCATATTGCAAACCTCATTGAACAGATGACACCGTTTGACGGCTGGCGTCGCTGTGGAAGCACTGAACCCGATCTTGCTCGCATGGTTCGAGACGATCAAGAGAGTCGCGGGCGGCATCAATGCCTGAATTGAACCGCGCGGCAAACCGGCGTCGGCTGGGGCGAATTGCTAGGCGGCACCAGAGGCCACCCACGACAGGATTCCGACAGCGGCGAGCGCGATCCAGCCGGGATGGCGGCCGCGGGTTCCAATCAGCACGAGTACTGAACCAGCAAGGTAAGCCGTGGCGGACGCGACAAGAACCGAGCGCGCGGATACGCCGCCTTGGGGTTCGAATGCGAGCTGCAGAAGAAGCGCCGCAAGCGCCCAGCCAAAGACCGAGGCCAAATGCCAGGTGGCCCACAGGATGCGGATGTGCCGACTCTGCAGCGGCGGCGCAGGAAGAGACGGAACAAGCGGCGTCGTGCGCAAATGGCGAAAGATGAGCCGCTCGCCCAGGTATGAGTGAGCAATGCCCGTGGCAATCGCGAGGAAGCCCGCAGTGGCAAGAAGGATTTTCATGGTCATGATTGAACTTTCGGTGCCGCTTGGAGCAAAGTCAATGCGCGCTGTTTACTGCGCCGGCCTGGACGAATACTTGGGCCTTGCATCGATCAGCGCAGAGCGAAAGTAGCCGATATTGAGCGCGGCAGACATGAGGAGCAGCAGTGCACCGACCAGCAGGAACACGAAGTGCATGCCATGACTGGCGAGCATGCCGGAAAAGTTTGCCTCAACGATTCCAGTGCCGACGACAAGCCACACAAAAAAAGACACGGAAGAAAGTGACAATCCGAGTGCAGCTCTCCGTGCTGCGACTCGCGCAGAGCTGCTGCCCCAAGCCAGCGCGAAGGTGATCAAGTGAGCGCCTGCCGGAACGCCTGCCAGCACGCCCAGAAAGGCCACCGGTAGTCCCATATTGGTGGCGCCGACAACGATGAGCAGACCTGCTGCTCCCAGGATCAGGAGTGCAGAAAGGGCGTTCAATACTCGTCGCAGCATGTCCATAGAATGTAGAGCTCCAGCTAAGCGGCCGCTGCCGCCATGGGTGACTGTCATGATGCATGGACTTGACCGACACTCAAAGCACTTGTGCGAAGCGCACTTCAAAGCCGCCAGGATCTTCAATCACAAAATCCCGCAGACCGTAGGGACGGTCAGTGATGCTGTGGACGACAGGTAGCCCGATTCTGTTGACACACTCCCAGATGAGGTCGACATCAGGCACCACAACACGGACATTGCTCCAGCGTTTGTTTGTCGGCGCATCGGTGTTCTCAGCCAGAAATACACGCATGCCGAATCCGCTCAAGACGGCAAAGGGGCCTGTTCTGCGATCAACGCGGAATCCGAGTGTCTTATAGAACGATAGCATCGCCTCCAGGTTGACACCGACGATTTCCACGACGCCCTGCGCATCCAATTCGGTGCCAGGTGCGACGCATGATTGCGCGATGACCTCGAGCGTCTCTTGGGGACTTCTCATCGCCACTCCTGAAGAAGCATCGCCCAACGAGGTTGCAGGAAAATCACCCTGGCAGTTACAACTCCGAAGTGCACCACCCCGGCGACGAAGGGGCGCAGCAGCGCTGGCCTGCGCAGCTTCACCGGCAAGTGGAACTGCGCATGAGCTGCACGCACCTGAGCCAGGACGAACGATACCGGATTGCGCACCTTCATCGTCGCGAATTTTTGTCGCGTGAGATCGGCGAGCACCTGGACCGCGACGCAGCAACGATCCGCCGAGAGGTGCGGCGCCAGACCGCGGATGACGGTCGCTACGATTGGAGATCTGTGCAACCGCGCAATGTCGAACTACGTCGCGCAGCCAGGGCGCAGCCACCTATCGATGCCGAGCAGCGGAAGCAGGTTGAAGCGGGGCTGCGCGCAGACGGGAATCCGGATCAGATAGTCGGTAGCGGCGAGGGTGCGGTGAGCCACGAGCGCATCCATCAGTGCATCGCCGACGATGGTCAGTGCGGCGTGACCTTGATCCAGCGTAGGACAGACTTGGCGCTCCAGTGGCGCGTGGCCAACGGCGAGGCCTGGCAGACGATGCCTGAAATCGTGCAGGCGCTGTTTCTCGTGTAGGCGCTGGTCCATACGCTTTTTTGGGACAATGACTGCGAGTTCGCCGAGCGTGCGCTGATCGACATCGTGATGAGGGCGACCTCTACTTCGCCGTCCCCTGTTCGTCGTGACAATGGGTCAGCAACGAGAACCCCGAAGGCCCAGAGCGGCAATGCAAGGTCAAGGGATGCCATCTGGCCGCCATCAGCGACGAGCAACTTCAACGAATCGAAGGCCGACTCGATCAGCGTCCGAGGAAACGATTGGGCTGTCGAACACCTCAAGCGAGGTTTGACGTTTCCTTGAACCGCGGTGCGCTTCGAAATTGAATCCGCCCCCCAGCGAACCCCATTCGTCGCCGACGGATGCCCTGCGGCATGGGAAGTCTTGGAAACGTGGACCGAATCGGGAGCTGCGATGCTGGGAAGACTCAGCACGGGCGTTGATGGCGTTCGCTGATGTTCGCCTTGTTCATCGGGCATCGTTTAGGTAAGTAACAGATTCCAATGACGGAGCGTATGCGATGACGTTTTCTTTCCCGCGGCTTCTGGCGGCCGCCCTTGCCGCTGTGGTGATCCCGGCTGTTGCCGAAGTCGCAGACGCGGTGCCTCAAGCGGCGGACACCTTTACCGTCACGACGCCGGCCGACAACGCGAACAATGCCGCGCCAACGGTCGGCTCGCTGCGCTGGGCAATACAGCAGGCGAACGCGAACAGCAATCTCACGACGATCAACTTTTCCATGCCGGGCTGCCCGGTGGTCATGAGTCTCGGCGGCGCGGTGCTGCCGGACGTCACCAGCAGCGTGACGATCGACGGCTATTCCGCGGCGGGATCGTCCGCCAACACGACCTTTGGGCTTTTCAATGCCACGCTCTGCGTCCTCTTGAACGGCAACGGCAGCCTCGCCAACGGGCTGCATACCAGCGGCAACGGCAGACTCGACGTCAGTGGCCTTGGTTTCGCCGGGTTCACGGACGCTGCGATCCGACTCGATTCCGGCAACGGAAACGTGGTCAGCGGCAACCAGATCGGCGGCATCATCCTGCTCGCGCAGAACAAGGACGGCGTTCGCGTCTCCGCCACCGCAATGAACTCGATCATCGGTGGTGACGCCAATCCGGGACGGGTCAACCTGATTGTCGGCAACACCGGTGCGGGCGTGTCCGTGGATTCGGCGGGCGGCGGCAATTTCGTCGATCACGACCTCATCGGCATCGGACCCGACGGCGTAGCCGTCAACGGCAACAACGTCGGCGTGTACATTTTCAATTCACCCGCCAACTACGTGCTCAGTTGCCTCATCGCGGGCAATGCAACGCAGGGCGTGTTGATTGCCGGGCCAAGCACCGTCGGCACGACGTTGCAGAACAACGCGATCGGCCAGACCAACACAGGCGGCAACGCCGCCAACGGCACCGAGGGCGTGCAGATCACCTTTGGCGCCGCCGCCAGCACGATCGGCGCTACGCAAACCGGTGTGATCGATGGCAATACCATCTACGCCAACGGCGCCGCGGTGTGGCTGACGAGTACGGCGGGACAGCAAAACCGCGTGCTGGCAAATCAGGAAATGTACAGCGCCATTCTCGGGCTGCCTGTGGACCTGGGTGCGGCGGGCCCGACCGCCAACGATGCGCTCGACGCCGATGCCGGCCCGAACGGTCTGCAGAACTATCCAGTCATGTTGCATGCGTATCGCACGCTCAGCGCCGAATGGATCGAAGGAACGCTCGACACGGTCGCGGGCGAGGAATTCCGTCTGGATCTGTACTGGTCGCCGTGCTGCGGCAGCGGTCGCGGCAATGCGACGTACTTCGCCGGCATCGGCAGCAGCGGCACGACCGACGTTGCCGGTCACGCGCATTTCTGGATCAGGACGCCGCCATTCCCCTATCCCTCCGTCGGCAGGCTCAGCGCGACGGCTACGCGAACGAATGGCGATACCTCCGAGACCGGCGACGCCGCCGCGGAGATCGTCGGCGACATGATTTTTCGCGATGATTTCGAATCGCCGTAAAGCGACCGGCGATCCTGATCTGACCTGATCACAGCGCGATTCGCGCTGTCAGGGCGCGCGAATCGCGGCCGCTCATCCAGCTAGTCCTTGGCCGCACCCGCTGCCGCCTTCTTCGCGGCTTCCGCGGCGGCTTCGGCCTTGTCGTGTATTTCGGTTGCCGCGGCGTCGGTCGCGGCCATCGTCAGCTCGATATGGATGTCGTCGCTGACCTGCGGCACGTATCGGCCGAGTCCGAAGTCCGAACGCTTGAGCGTCGTGGTGGCTTCGAAGCCGACCGTGGGCAGGTGGTTGCGCGGATTTTCGCCGACCTTGTTGATCATCGCGTGGAGCTTGACTGGCTTTGTAACCCCGTGCAGCGCGAGATCGCCGGTTACGGTGAAGTGGTTCGCGCCGGCTGCTTTCGCAATGCGCGTGCTGGTGAAGGTCGCGCTCGGGAATTTTGCGAAGTCGAAGAAATCGGTCGAGCGGAAATCGTCGTCGAGATCGGGTACGCCGGTGCTGACGCCGCTCATCGGGATCGTTGCCTTCACGCTGGACTTGGTCGGGTCGGCTGCATTCCACTCAAGCATGCCTTCGATCTGGCTGAATTTCGCAGTAGGGTTGGAAAAGCCCAGATGGTTCCAGCGCATCACGCCCCCCGAGTGGCGGGCTTCGAACACGTAGGGCGTGGCGTGCGCGGAGACGGACGTGACAACAAGGGCCAAGGCAGCGAAAACGTGGCGATTCATGTGTGTTCATTCCTCGAGAAAGGGGGGTAAGCCGACGGCACACCGATCGGGCTGATGGCGCGGGGCAGGCGCCGCCACAGTGGGGTCGACTCGGTGCGAAGTCCTGAAGGTCACCCTGAAGATTCCTGAAATGATCTGAATGATTCGGCAAACAGCCGCTTGATGGGGCGAACACCGACACATGCCCAGGGTCGGCAAAGCCGCGCGGTCGCTCCGTTACACTTGCGGATTGCCGCCTTCGCCTGCCGACAACCATGGACCAAGCCACCGCGTCGCCGTTCACCCTGGGTGAGTGGTCAGTCGATCCCGTACTGAATGCGATTGCGCGCGAAGGCGAGACGATCCGGCTCGAACCGCGCACGATGCGCCTGCTGCTGTGTCTCGCCGCGCGTGGCGGCGCGGTGGTGAGTGCGGACGACCTGCTCGACTATGTGTGGCCGAACGTCATCGTCACGCCCGATTCGGTCTATCAGGCGGTCGCTGCGTTGCGCCGTTTGCTCGGCGACAATCCGAAGGACCCGCGATACATCATCACGGTGCCGCGGCAGGGCTATCGCATGATCGCTGCAGTGAATGCGCCGACACCGGTACCGGCGTCGGCGGA
>JBDSNK010000016.1:0-3408 GCA_039915385.1 Dokdonella sp. | reverse complement strand
AACTGTTCGACCTGGATGAAGCGGATCGGCACAGCCTGCTCGGCGAGCTCAGTGCGATCGGCCGTGTTTTGGAAGCCCAATTGCAGCCGCACAAAATCAATATCGCCGCGCTTGGCAATGTCGTGTCTCAATTGCACGTCCACGTGATCGCCCGCTATACGAATGACGCGGCCTGGCCACAGCCGGTCTGGGGGCATGGCGAGCGAGTGCGTTACGACGACCACACGCGCGCACGACGCATTGCCGAATTGCGCAAGGCGCTGGCGCCGCTTTTCATCTGATGCACCCGCCTGTCGCTGACGACGCTTTCACATTCGAAGCGCTGAGCGAAACGGTACTGCTGCTGCGTTTCGGATCCGGCATCGACGCCGACCTCAATGCGCGCGTGCATCGGACCGTAGCGGCTTTGCGCGCTGCACGGTTGACGGGCGTCACCGATCTCGTGCCCGCCTACGCGACTCTCGCCGTTGTCTACGCAACGGGCGCCTGGTCGAACGGCGCCGAAGCGCCATGGCTTCACCTTGCTGCAGCCATCAGCGCGAAACTCCAGGCGCCAGGCGCCCACGAAGCCACCATCCCGATCACTGTCGAAATTCCGGTGTGTTACGGCGGGGAACACGGTCCCGATCTGGAAGAACTCGCGCAACAGCTGGCTGTTCCCATCGACGAGTTGGTTGCACGCCATGTCGCTGCCGACTACCAGGTCGCGATGCTCGGCTTCGCGCCGGGATTTCCATATCTGCTCGGCCTCGATCCACGTTTGCACGCAGCACGCCGTGCCAGTCCACGCACGCGTGTGCCGCGCGGTTCGGTCGCCATCGGCGGTGCCCAGACCGGCATCTATCCATCCGAGTTGCCGGGAGGTTGGCAGCTGATCGGCCGCACACCGCTTGTGCTGTTCGATGCGTTGCGCAAGTCGGCCTGTCTGCTGGCGCCTGGCGATAGCGTGCGGTTTCGTGCCATCGACGACGACGAGTTCGTCGAGATCGAGCGAGCGCAATCGCGATGAGTGTCGTCGTACTCAAGGCCGGTTTGCTGACCACCTTGCAGGATCGCGGACGCTGCGGACTTGCTGCGATCGGCGTCGGCCACGCGGGTCCGATGGACGTAGTTTCATTTCGCCTCGCAAATGCACTGGTGGGCAACGCCGACACGGCCGCTGCACTGGAAATCAGCGTGTTGGGACCTCGGCTGCGCTTCGAGACCGATGCGACCATTGCACTGACGGGAGCGCGCTTCGATATGCGCGTCGACGCGCAAGCTGCATCATCCTGGCAATCCACTCGCATCAAGGCCGGTAGCGTGCTCGACTTGGGTTCGGCGCAACGCGGCGCGCGCGCCTATCTCGCAATCGCTGGCGGGTTCACGGTCGACGCGGTACTCGGTAGCAGGTCGACGGATGTCAACGCGGGCCTTGGCCCGCTCAATGGCCGCCCTCTCGCGGCGGGCGACCGGCTCGTGATTTCAGCGGCCACCGCTATGGCATCGCATCCGGGGGCAACGCCACAAAGGGGATCGACACGGAGCATTGATGCTTCATCGTCGAAACCGCGCTGGCCAACATCGACGTGGTCGCTCGATCCGCGCCCCTGGTTCGACGCCGATATCGATCAGCCGATTCACCTCATCCGCGGCGCGCACTGGACAGCGCTTGATGCGTCATCGCGTATCGCGCTGTTCGCTCAGGTGTTTCGAATCGACGCGGACTCAAACCGTGTCGGCTACCGACTCAAAGGTCCCCGCCTCGCGCTTGGCGCGCCGCTGGAACTCGTCAGCGAACCGGTTGCCTTTGGCACGTTGCAATTGCCACCCAACGGCGAGCCTATCGCGCTGATGGCCGAACACCCGACGACGGGCGGCTATCCGCGTATCGGCCAGGTTGCCGCCATCGACTTGGCACGCCTCGCGCAACGACGGCCTGGCGATCGCGTGCATTTTCTGGAAGTGGGAATCGACGAGGCGCAAACGCGCTATCTTGCGCGCGAGCGCGAACTCGCGCATTTACTCGACGTCATCGCTACGCGAATCACTACTCATGACTGAAGCCGGACCTTCGACTACGAACCTTTCGAGCTCGAACCCTGCGACTGCGCGCAGCATCGATCTCAACTGCGACCTGGGTGAATCGTTTGGCGCCTGGACGATGGGGGCGGATGCCGCGGTGATGCCCTGGATCAGCTCGGCCAATATCGCCTGCGGCTTTCACGCCGGCGATCCCGACACGATGCGCCGAACGCTTGAACTCGCGGTGCGTGCGAAAGTCGCCGTCGGCGCGCACGTATCGCTGCCCGACCTCGCCGGCTTCGGCCGCCGCGAGATGCGCGTATCGCCGGATGAAACCTACGCAATGACGCTGTACCAGATCGGTGCGCTGGCTGGCTTCGCGCGCGCAGCAGGCACGCGTCTTCGCCACGTCAAACCGCATGGCGCGCTCTACAACATGGCGGCACGTGACGCACGGCTCGCCGCGGCTTTCGCGCAGGCGGTGCGCGATTTCGATATCCGACTGATCCTGGTCGGCCTCTGCGCAAGCGAACTGACACGCGCTGGTCAGAGAGTCGGCCTCGATGTGGCGCATGAAGCTTTCACGGATCGACGCTACCAAGACGATGGCTCGCTGACACCGCGGAGCGAAGCGGACGCCGTGATCGCGGACGTCGATGTCGCCGTTGCGCAGGCGCTCGCGATCGCAAGCCGCAGTGAAGTGACGACCTGCAGCGGCTCGAAACTGACGCTCGCTGCCGATACGCTGTGCGTGCACGGTGACCGCGTCGACGCGGCGCTCTTCGCCCGGCGCCTGCACGAAGGACTCAAGGCCGCTGGCATCACAGTCCGTGCGCTGGCCACCGAGGGTGCTGCGTGAACTACTGGCCGCTGCTCGGCGTTGCCGTCGTCGTGCTCGGCTTCGTCCTGCGCCGCAATCCCGCGCTTGTCGTGGTGCTCGCCGGCCTGGTCAGCGGGATCGCGGCCCACATGGGCATCGGCGATCTGCTCGCGTTGCTTGGCACCTCCTTCGTGAGCAATCGAGCCCTGCTGCTGTTCGTGCTGACCTTGCCGGTCATCGGCGTGCTGGAGCACTACGGCTTGCGCGAACGTGCGCAAGCGTGGATCGCGGGTTTTCGCGGCCTCACGTTGACGCGCTTGCTGGTCTCGTACCTCGGCTTGCGCCAGGTGCTGTCGATGTTCGGTCTGATCGACTTGGCCGGGCATGCGCAAACGGTGCGGCCATTGCTGGCACCAATGAGCGAAGCGGCAGCGGAGCACGACGGTGTACTGGACGAGTCCACGCGCATGCGTGTGCGCGCGCTGGCAGCGGCGACCGACAACGTCGGCCGCTTCTTCGGCGAGGATGTCTTCCTCGCGTTTGGTGCGGTCCTGCTGATCCAGGGATTCTACGAGCGCCAGGGC
>JBDSNK010000216.1:0-15398 GCA_039915385.1 Dokdonella sp. | reverse complement strand
CGTCCCTGGTCGAAGGACTTGCCGATGCACACAACCTGTTCGTCGTCGGTCGTGGCCTTGGTCTCGCGACCGCACAGGAAGTGGCGCTGAAGCTCAAGGAAACCTGCGGCCTGCACGCCGAGGCTTTTAGTGCCGCGGAAGTTCAGCATGGACCGATGGCGCTGGTCGACGCCGGTTTCCCCGTGCTGTTCTTCGTGCAGGACGACGATACGCGCGAAGGTACTCTGGACGTCGCCGCGAAGTTCCGCGCCCGTGGCGCGCGCGTCTGGATTGCCGGACAAGACAGCGGCGTTGGCGCGTTGCCGCTCGCACCCAAGCTCAACCCCGTCTGCGCGCCGCTCGTCGCGGCCTACCGCTGCTACGGCGCGATCAATGCGCTGGCGATTGAGCGCGGTCGCAATCCGGATGCTCCGCCGCACCTGAAGAAAGTCACCGAGACGATCTGATGACGACTGCACTCGTCAACGGCCGCGTGCTGACGGAGGCGGGTTTCCGCGATGATGTCGCCGTGCTCGTCGCTGGCGATCGCATTCTCGATGTGGTCCATGCAAGCGATCCACGCATCGGCAGCGCGCACGTCGTCGACCTCGACGGCAACGCGCTGCTGCCCGGCTTCATCGACTGGCAGGTCAATGGTGGCGGTGGCGTCCTGTTCAACGACGCGCCGACCGTTGATACCTTGCGCCGCATCGGCAGCGCACACCGACGCTTCGGTACGACCGGCTTCCTGCCGACCCTGATCAGCGATGACGCCGACGTGATGCGCGCCGCGATTGCCGCCGTCGATGCGGCCATCGCGCAAGGCGTGCCCGGCGTGCTCGGCATCCATCTCGAAGGTCCCTACCTCGCACCGGCGCGGCGCGGCGCGCACGACGCAACAAAGTTTCGTGTGCTCGACGACGCCGAACTTGATCTCGCCTGCTCTCTGCGGAATGGCGTGACCGTGCTCACCCTTGCGCCGGAGTGCGTCGAAGTCGAACGCATACGCGCCCTGGTCACACGTGGCGTGATCGTCTGCGCCGGCCATACCGCTGCGGATTACGCACAAACGCGTGCCTCACTCGATGCCGGCATGCGCGGATTCACGCATCTCTACAACGCGATGTCGCCGTTGCAGGGGCGTGAGCCAGGCGTCGTGGGTGCGGCGCTGGAGGATCCCGACAGCTGGTGCGGCGTCATCGTGGATGGCCATCACGTGCACCCCGCATCGCTGCGCATTGCGCTCGCATCGAAACCGCGCGGCAAGATCGTGCTCGTCACCGATGCGATGCCACCGGTCGGCGCGCAGACCGATACCTACGTGCTGGCAGGCACGACGATCACCTGTCGCGACGGTCGCTGCGAAACCGCCGACGGCGTGCTTGCCGGCTCCGCACTCGACATGGCGCGCGCGCTGCGGAACACGGTTGAAACCCTTGATGTCCCACTCGACGAAGCCGCACGCATGGCTGCAACCTACCCTGCCCAATTCCTCCGGCTTGCACACGAACGCGGTCGCATTGCGCGCGGATTGCGTGCGGACCTGATCGAGCTGGACCGCGACTTCAACGTCGTGCGCGGCTGGCCAGACAACGCCTGAAGACGGCAGGTCGCCCGTCGCAGCCTTCCGAATTGCGCGGGCCGCCATTGACGTGCCGTTGATTCAGTTTCGAGACAACCCTCGTCCGTGTCTATACTCTCCACCTCGCCCTCCATCGACAGATGGAACTCGCCCTTCGCTTCCGCGGCACGGGAGAAGTGCAGTTCTTCAGCAACTGCCACGAAGCAACGCAGATGGCGCATATGCATGAGTCCTCGTGCTCCTTGACGCCTTTCAATTCATTGGCCATGGCGAAGTGCGTGCCCGTTGGCAGCGATCTACTCGATGAACCCCGCAGTGACCGCCTGTTGCACCCATACAGAGGTCAACGCCATAGGCAACACGTCCTGAGTCGAGCAGACCCCAAGCACGCGTCCGCGCGGACCTGCTTCCATGCCGCTGATCTCAATGTTCCAAAAAAAACCCCGGCCTGAAGCCGGGGAAGGGGGAGAAAACGGCGTGTGTCATGTGACGGCCACCACGACATGGGAGGGATCACGGTTGATGCCTTGGCTACAACAATGACTTGATCATGCTGCGCAGCCGATCTTCGTCGTGTGTGTCGCCAATCGCGAATTCGGAGTACACGATGCGGCCACTTCGATCGATCAGAAAGTTCGAAGGAAAGCCCTCGACCTTGTAATTCTTCAGTACCTCGCTCGTGCTCTTCAGGGGGATGAAGCTGTATTTCTTGTTCGTCACAAAGGGCAACACGTAACGATCTTGCTCGCGCTCGCCATTGATGCCGAGGAAGGCGACGTCCTTGTTTGACGAAAAGTGGTTCATGGCGGCTTGCATTCCCGGCAATTCCTCGCGGCATGGGGAACATCCCGGATACCAGAACGACACCAGCACCACCTTGTCGCGCAAATCCTTGAGCGAGACATGCCGATCCGAGCCGTATTCTTCCAGGTCGAACAGCGGCGCCGCTTTGGCATGCGCATAGCGAAGCGCGTCCAGATCAGCCGTGATTTGTTGGGTGGTTTTATGCAGTTGACCACCCGTGCTTCGCAGCGCTGCGCCTGTCGCTTCATCCGGCCACGGCGCCTGTTGATGCAGTAGCAGTTGGTAGGCCTCTGTCGTCTTGTTTGCTCCAACCAGCACCCGTGCTTTGAGGCGCGCGACCTTCGCACCGAGGCTCGTTTCGTCGACCCGCGGCAATGCATCCAGAAGGCCAAGTGCCTGGCCCGCGTTTCCGGCATCCAGCAAGTGGAGCGTCTCTGCGTAGGCCTTTGCCTGCCTCTCCTCCTTCGGCCATTCCCACTGAGCCTGGGTGGCGTCGCCCGGCGTGGCCTGAATCTGCTGGCGCGCTATTTCAACTGCCTTTGTCGGGTCAATACGCATGTAGGTTCTGTACAGACCGCCCGCAGCGGGCCCCGAAATCTGGAATTCAGGAGATGAAAATTCCTTGCGCACCCGCTCGTACAGCTCGATACGCCTGGTATCGGTTGTTGCGATGTCGGTCGCCATCATGAGTGCCTCCGCGCCGCCATTGGTGGCAGGGAATCGCCTTGCGACATCAAGCAATGCTGCCTCGGTGCCCACAGCAAACGCGTAGCTGAGCGCATTGTCCTCATCGCGAGGGTCAAGCGAGGACGCCATGCGCCGATACTTCACTTCGGCCCTGTCGTCGCCACGAAGGATGGCGTCATCTGCGAGCTTGGCATAGACCTCTGAGTGGGCCCGTGAGTCGAGTTGCGCGTGCGCCTTCGAGTCGTTTGCAAGAAATCCGAGGAGATACTGCCTCGCCCTGGGGTCTTCCATTTCGCTCAGGCGTTTCCCGTTGCTGAACAGCACTGCGGGCGATTCAGGGTACCGACGCGCCCACTCGGCATATTGCTTGTCGACGATCGACGCGATTTCCTTGAAATCATTGGAACTTCTTTCCTCCTCCTGGAATTTCAAGAGCGCTTCATGCAATTGAAGATTGTCCGGGTCGGCATCGATGGCCGCGATGAACGCTTTCAGGGCCTCCATCGGCTTGGGTACTGCTGCGGTGTCGGACGACGACGAAACCGTCGCCTGACTCGAAGCCGCTTCCAGCGCGTTTCGCACCAACGACATCGTCAGCACGGTCGGCAGCACGTTGCCGGCGCCTCCATCCTTGGGAAAGACCACGTACAACGGCACGCCCGGTGAATGGTATTCCTTGAGGAAGGCAGCGATCGTCGGATTGACATCGGTCCAGTCGCCCACCATGTACACGGCGCCCGTCCGCTTGAGCACATCGCGGAATGCGGACGTATCGAGCACGACATGCTCATTGACCTTGCAGTTGATGCACCAATCGGCCGTCATGTCGACGAAGACCGGCGTGCGGGACTTGCGCAACTCGGCAAGCTTCTCCGGCGAAAAACGCACCGCACCGATATTGTCCGCAGCCGCGATTGCGGCCGAAGCAGGTCGCAACTGGGCGACAAAATACAGGGGCGCCACAGCGAGCAACGCCAGGACCACCGCCAACGCGCGCGCAAGAATCCCCCGGTAGCGGCTGCGTTCGAACCACCACAGCGCCATCGCGAGCAACACCACGGCGGTCAATACCAGGCCCACGGCATCGGCGCCGCGTTGTTGCGCCAGCACCCAAACCAGCCATACCGCGGTGAGGTACATTGGGAACGCCAGTACCTGTTTCAGCGTGTCCATCCACGCACCGGGTCTCGGCAACAACCGGCCAAGCGCCGGCACGAAGCCCACCAACAGGAACGGCAACGCGAGCCCCACTCCGAGGGCCAGGAACACCAGCAACGCAACCGGCGTCGGCGCCACGAACGCGTAGGCCAGCGCGGTGCCCATGAACGGCGCGATGCAAGGACTCGATACCACCACAGCCAGCACGCCCGTGAAGAAATCGCCGGTCCAGCCCGAACGCGACGCGATGCCGTGGCCGACATTGCCG
The DNA here is from genome assembly GCA_039915385.1 of Dokdonella sp. Lineage (GTDB taxonomy): Bacteria > Pseudomonadota > Gammaproteobacteria > Xanthomonadales > Rhodanobacteraceae > Dokdonella_A. The sequence goes on along the minus strand of JBDSNK010000216.1, from coordinate 10,920 downwards.
AGGGCGGCACCGAACTGCACCACGCCCGACATCGAAAGACCCACCGCAACCATCACGCAAATCAGGACACCCACCACCAGCGGCTGCTGCAACTGCGCACCCCAACCCAGCGCATGGCCCGCCGAACGCAACGCCACGATCGCAATGCCAATGGCGGCGAACGAACACAGCACGCCGGCGGTGTACGCGAGCGCGTGACGACGGCTGCGCGCGGCATCTTCCCCGCCTTCGAGCAACCCGACCGCCTTGATCGCCAGCACCGGCAATACGCAGGGCATCAGGTTCAGGATCAGGCCTCCCGCGAAGGCGAAGAGCAGCGCAACCATCCATCCCACGTCACCCTGTCCCGAGACGCTGCCGGGGTTCTCGGCACCCTGCTTCGACATCGGCAGGGACGACGCAGCAACCGCCAGCGCGCTGTCCGCCGCGCTGCTTGGGCCATTCGTGCTGCTGCCGAGACCCACGGCTGCGGCGCCCGGGACCGGCAGATCGAAGTCCTTGCCATGTGGCGGATAGCAGAGCTTCGGTTCGACTTCATGACAGCCTTGATAGCGCACCGAGAACCTGATGCGCTTCGTGCCCGGCGCAAGCGCATAGGAAACGCTGGCGTCAATGCTGTCGTGATAGATCTCGACCTGGCCAAGATATGGGTCGCGATGCCTCAGGCCATCGGGAAGCTGGGTCTTGCCAAGCATCACGCCATCGCCACTGGTGAAGCGCATCTGACCGCGATAGAGGTAGTACTGCGGCGCGATGGCCCAATGCAGTGTGATCACGCCGGGCGTGCTCACGTTCGCCGTGAGTTGGTAGGCCTGATCGATGGGCAGAAGGCCCGCGACGCCTTGCGCCTGGGCGACGCCGCCGATCGCCAGCAGAACGATCAGCCAGCACACACGCATGCGCAATTTCATGGTCGCATTCACTTTCAACTTTCTCCGCAGCTTTCAATGTGCCGGTTCCGGTCCACACCATGCGGACCGGAACCAATGCAGCACGTCCTTTTGGCGCCCTGATCGATCAATGCTTCTTCGGATCCGGCCCCTCCACCACCTGAGCCATGTGATCAGGCTGGATGTACTTCTTGAACGCATCGCGTACCTGTTCCGCAGTGAGAGCAAGGTAGTTCTTGGCCGCCACCATCGGCTCGTCCAGAGGCTCGCCGTTGCTGCTCAAATAGCTCAGCATGCGGGCGATCTCGTCGTAGCTGGAAACCTGCAGCGGGATCGCACGGATCTCCGCCAGCTTGGCGTTCATCAGCTCGCCGGGTGTGACCGGTATTTCCCGCATCGCCATGAGATTCTTGTCCACGAGTCCATCGACGGCTTTGACCTTGTCGGGATCACTGGCGTATTGGACATAGAACATGGAGCGTGAGCGGTCGAGGCTCACATGCGAACCGATGCCGTAGGCGAATCCGTGATTGACGCGCACGTCCACCATCAGCCTCGATGAGAAACCATGGCCACCGAGCACATCGTTGCCGAGGTTCAGCGCGTAACGGTCCGGATCGTGCAGAGTGAGCGCGAGGTTCTGCAACCGCACCACGCTATCCTGCGAGGCGTAGGGATTGGGCACCACGGTGTAGCCCGGTGGATTGAGCGGCACCGGTTTCGGGATCACGTCGGGCTTCGGGCCAATCGCCGTCCACGCGCCGAAGCTCTTCTCGACCGCTGCCTTGGCTTGTGCGGGCGTGACGTCACCGACCACCACGATCGTGGTCATGTCGGGACGGTAGACCTGCGCGAAGTAGCGCTTGACGTCTTCCAGGGTCAGCTTGTTGACGGTGGCAGGCGTGGCCTGGCGCAATTCCGAATCACCCGCGGGCAGCAAGCTTTCGTACGCCGCGCGACCCGCCTTGTAATCGGGCGATTGCAGCTCGCCGGCGAGCCCGTCCGCACTCGTTTTCTGCTGCACGGTGAATGCTGACTGTGGCAGCGCCGGGCGCAGTTGATTGTCGGCCAACAACTGCATGCCCTTGTCGAAGTGTTCGCTGGGCACCGAGAGGGAGAAATCGGTGCCGCCCCTCACGCTCGACGCGATTTCATCCAGCGCCTTGTGAAATGCGGACCGGTCCAGCGTCGTGCTGCCGTAATCGAACAGCGTCTCGAGCAGTTGGCCGACACCCTCCTGGCCCTCGGGAGCCTGCATATTCTCGTTGCTGTCCACATGACCGACGACAATCACGGTGTGGCTGTTGGTCTCCGGCTGCACAATCAGGGTAATACCGTTGGTAAGCGTCATTCGCACCGGATCCAGGGTCCAATGCGGCATCTCCAATTTGGCAAGTTGCTGCGCAGCCCACGCGGGCAACGGCACATCCAGCTTGTCGTTGCCGGCGAACGATTCCGTACCGCCGAAACCCTTGCTGTCGGGGGGGCGCTTGCCGTTCGGATCCGGCGTCAGCACCACGGTGACACGCTGGTCCGGTTTCAGATATTCACGCGCGACCCGGTCGACGTCCTGCGGCGTGACCGCGAGGAACTGGTCCAGTCCCTCCTCGGGCGAGTTCAGGCCTCGATCCGCCAGTGCCTGGGACCAGCGCGAGGCAAGGTTCGATGCGCTGTTCTTGCCGAACTCGAACTCCGCGCGTCGCTGGCGCTTGGCGGCCTCCACCAGGTCCGCAGACACGCCGTTCTTGAGCAGGTCCTCGATCACGCCATTGAGTACGGTCGCGGTCTTGGCGCTGTCGCCGCCCATGGGGAATCCGGCTTCGATGGCGGCGATGCCGCCGTACCAGGAGTCTTGAGCGCCGGCGTCGGCCGAGAGCACTTTGCCTTGCGCGGTAAGTTCAGAGAGCGGGCTGCGGGCATTGCCGAGCACCTCCATCAACACCTGCATGGCGGCGTAGTCTTTCGAGCGCTGGCCCGGCACGCGGTAGAAGTACTGCACTTCGCCGGTCGAATCGGCCGTGCTCTGAGTGATGGTCTGCGGTTTGAATGGCTCCAGTTTGAGCGGAACGCGCGCGGGCAACGTGCCCCGCTTGATTGGGCCGAACAACTCTTTGACCTTGGCCAGCGTCGCCTGCGGATCGACGTCGCCCGCGACCACCAGGATAGCGTTGTTGGGCTGGTACCAGTGGTTGTAGAACTTCCGCAGGATCGCGCTCGTGGTCTTGTCGAACGTCGGGCGTGAGCCCAGCGCACTTTCGGCGTAGCCGGTGCCGGCGTAGAGGATCCTTTGAACTTTTTCGATAGCAAGTGAACCGGGGTTGGAGATGTTCCGCGACACTTCCTGCTCGATCGCGCCTTTCTCCTTAGCCCAATCCTTGCTGCTCAGCTCAGCGCCGCGCATCCGGATCGACTCCACACGCAGCAGCATGTCGGTGTACTGCGCCGGGGCAGTAAAGTAGAACTGAGTGACATTGTTGCTGGTGGATGCATTGTTCTGGGCTCCCATCTTCCCGGTCATTTGGTTCAGTTGATTGCCGGTCAAGCCCTTGGAGTCGCGAAACATCATGTGCTCCAGGGCGTGTGCAGTGCCGGGAAAGCCTTTCGGCGTTTCGTAGCCACCGGTGAGATACGTGATATTCGTCGTCACCATCGGTGCCAGGGTGTCGCGCACGATCACCACGCGCAGTCCGTTGTCGAGCGTCGCGCGCAGCACGTTGTCCTGCTGTACCTTTTCGATTGAAACCGGTTCCACACCGGCATGTGCCGCAGCCGAGCCGGTGATGGTGAAGCCGAGGCCCAGCAGCACGCCGAGCGCGATCGGCGCGAACTTGGTGCGATCTTTCATTGCAAACCTCTTGGTGAATGAAACATTGAATGGATGTCGCCGTGCGTCCCACGACACGCAAGGCGGTTTGGTGGCCTGCAGAAGTGCGCGAAAGGATCGGCGGTGGTGCGCAGGGCACCATCCACCAGGCATCCAGATCGAGGAGCACCTGCTTCTGTGGGGCCGGCGCACGCGTAGCCAGGGCCCGATCAAATCCTTGTTCGCGGGCCTCCCTGCCCGCAAGAAGATGGAACAGCCGGCTACTGATCGCCGCCATGACCGAACTGGTAGCGCGCCTCGAAGGAAATCTCGCGACCGAAGGGGTTGTAGTTGCCGGCACCGAACGGCTGGTTAGTCGACCCGGGCGAACTAATGTCAATGGGCGGTTCTGAGTTCAGGATGTTGTTGACTTGCAGGGACAGCCGCCAGGCAGGGGTCGGCGAGTAACTTACGCTGCCGTTGTAGATCCACTCGCCCGCAACCTTGCCGTCACCGGGGTAATCGTAGCTACCGTCGATTTGCGCGAGGTAGTTCGGCGTTGGACCGGAGTAGGTGCCGTATAACGCCATGTCCCATTTGTTCTTGCTCCAGGTCAGCCCGGCGTTGACCTTGTGATGAAATTCACTGCTCCATCCCGGATTGTTGAGAAGATCGATGAGCGAATCGCCGGGAAACAGCTGCCGACGGTGATCCAGAACGAGCGTGTATGCCAAATTGAAGCCGAGCCGACCGTAGTCCCCAAGGCCAATGCTGGAATCCAGGCGCGCGGTGAGGGAGTCGTCGACCTGCTGCGCGATGTTGGCTTTGGTGGTGTTCACGGAAAGGATGCGGCCGAGCAGTGGTGACCCCGGCGTCGGCGGTGCACGCACAATCTGGGCATTGACGGCCGTGCAGGTGGGCGAGGAGGGGTCCAGTGTGCCGTCGGCGCAATGCAGCTCGTCCCGTAGAAGGACATCGTCCGATTCCAACAGCACTTCGTTGCGAATATCGATGTGTTGATAATCCACGCTCAGCGACAGGGTCTGAGCGGCCTGCCAGACCGCGCCATAAGAGAAGCTCTTGGCTGTCAGCGGCTTGAGATCCGGATTGCTGGTGTCCACATGATTTGCAGGCGCGTACTGATACTGCAACGGACAGTCGTAGATCTGTTCCCCCGCAAACCCCAAGCGAGCGCAGTTGACATAATCGGTCTCTTGAGTCCTGTAGGTGCTCAAGCCCTCGAATTGATCGATCAGCGACGGTGCCTTGAACGACGTGGCATATCGGCCACGCAGCAGCAACGTATCAAACGGGCGAAACTCCAAGCCCACACTGTAGGTCGGGTGGGTAAATTGCGCGCCTGCCGAATCGTACTTGTCGTAGCGGGCCGAAAGGTCAGCCGTGAGCATCTTGAACACAGGCAGATTCAGTTCCGCGGCCGTCGCATAGCGGGTGCGGTGGCCGTCGCTGGCGTTGAAGCTGTCACCATCCAGTTCGCCCGAATAGAACGCCGGACCAGGCTGATACTTCCACGACTCGAAGCCCTTTTCGGCGACCACCGCCAAGCCAGCATCGCCACCGGGTAGCGTGAACAGCGAGGTCTGCGTCAGTTGCGCACGCAGTTGATCGGTGCGGTCGGTGCTGCTAATCGAGCCGGCGCCCGTATTCGCCGCATACTGCGCCGGGGTGATCGGATCGGCCAGCAGGCTGTAATTCGGCGCATAGATGGGGTCACCGAAGTCGTCCGTTCCCAACTGCGGGCCGAGTAGTGCCTGGCCCCACGAGCTCGACCTCAGCAGTTGGATGCGACGTTGGTCGTTACTCTCCATGGAACGAGTGAAGCCCACGTCCAGGGTCCAGCCCGCGCCGAATTCCACTTTGCCGCCGAGCGTGCCTGTAAAGGTGTTCTCGTAATTTTTTTCCGTCAGCAAATCATTGAGACTGCCTCCCCTCTCCTCGGGCGCGAAATTGCGCTGAACCGTCACGATATCGTCCACATTTGGATCGTAGAACGTCGAAGAATAAAACGCGTCCGTCTCGCGTGCCTGCATCTGGTAGTTGTCGAGCAGGTCGGCATACAAATTCAGGTTGTCGTTGACAGCGTAGTCAGCGTGTACGCTCAGGTTCGCGCCTTGCTGCTTGTTGATCATGGTGTGATACGCGCTATCCGACACCGAGCCGCAAAAACCGGTGCCGTACGGATCGGTGAAATAGCGTTCGCTACCGCCCCACAAGTGGGCAAGATTGCTGCAATCGCTCGGCTGCGCCGGGAAAACGGAGATTCCGCTGAATAGACCCGTTGCGGCAATGTTCGGAGTCCCCTGCTGCGGTTCGATACCTCCCGCGAAGTTCTGCGCGGTGATGCGGCGCTGCAAGGCCCATATCGGCTGTTGATCGTTCACTTGCCCGCCGATATTCAAGCTGAGCTCGCCGATCCGGAAACTCTTTGAAGCGCTCAACATGCGCTCGCGGCCACCGCCGTCCGAATAGAAGCCGCTCCGGGCATCGATCGTGCCGAACTCCGCATTTTTCTTCATCACGATGTTGACCACACCGGCAATGGCATCGGAACCGTACAGCGACGACTGTCCACCGGGCAGGACATCGATGCGCTCGACCAGGTTGATGGGGATGCCGCTCAAATTGGTGTACAGCGCGTTCGTGGTAAGGCCCACGGCATTTTGGGAAAAAACAGGCATCGGCCGCCCGTCGATCAGGAATTTCGTATAGTCCGGATTGAGACCGAAAAGGCTGAGGGTCTTCACAGACCAGATGTCGCTCCTGTTGATCGAGGTGTTGCTGATGGCGCCGGTATTGATGCTGAGGTTCTGCAACGCGTCGGCGACGCTCGAAAATCCGTGCCGCTTGATGTCCTCCGCGGTGATCACGAACAGCGGATTGGCTGTGTCAATCTCGGACCTCGGTAGCAGCGAGCCGGTTACGGTCATCGTTGGGAGTCTGCTGACTTCGGGCTGCGCCTCGGCGTTTTGTGCAGATCGAGCCTCTTGCATGGGCGGGCGATCTTGCGCCGGCTTTGGCGATGGCGGCGGTCGCTTGATCACCACCGTTCTGGAATCAGTGAATTGAGCGGTGAAGTCGGTGCCTTTGAGCAGCTTTGCCAGCGCCAGCTTCGGTTCGTAATTGCCCTTGAGTGCCGGCGCCTCGCGCCCCTTTACGGCGGCCGGATCGAAAATCACGTTGATATGCGCCTGACTGCCCAATCCGCTCAGCGAATCCGCCAACGTCTGCGCCGGCAAGTCAAAGTCATACGTCACTTGCGCATACACGGCAATCGGCGCGGCAAGAGCGCCCACCAGCAACCCGCCTTCAACGGCTTGCCTTATCGACATCCTCATACGTCCACGCCCCCTCGGCTACGGTGCAACGTTAGTGATCCCCTCCTCCATCTAGACGACTGACACAGCCGATTCCGACATCGAATTGATGTCGAGTCGAAACCGGATTGCCATTTTGTTTTCGATGACCGCCGCGTTGCGCCGGAGTTGACGAAGCCCACGGACGCCGGGAGGCGAATGTCAACGTTCGAGCACTATGGTGTCGCCCTTATGCAGGACGTGCAGGTCGTGCAGGCTTGCCACTGCTGCAGCGAACTCCACCGGATCGTGCGCCGAGAACACACCGGAGACGCGCAACGTTGCGAGCGCCGGGTCGGCGATGCGGATGGGGGGGCCGCCGTAGTGGCTGAGTTCGGCCGCCGCATCGGCCAACGTGATGTCGTCGAAATGCACTTGCCCGTGCTGCCACGCCAGGGCCTGATCGACGTCCGGTCGATCCAACACGTGCGCCCCGTCGGCTTGAATGGTCAGTCGATCGCCTGGTGTCAGCACGGTCGATGGCACGGCCGCTCCCCGCGCAGTGGGCTGCGACCCGACCCACACCGCGCCCTCCAGCAGGGTCACGGCAATGCTTCGCGAATAATGGCTCACGTCGAATACGGTGCCGAGGTCCACGACTTGTGTGTTGTCCGTCTGCACAACGAACGGTCGTTGCGGGTTATGCACGACATGAAACAGCGCCTCGCCACGTTCGAGCACAACGCGTCGCTCGTTCTCGCTGTATTCGACGACCACCTTGGTATCGGTATTGAGCGTGACGCGGGTGTGGTCATCGAGATCGATGGTGCGTTGCGCACCGACGGCCGTTTGGTATGTCTGTTTGACGGGTGGCAGCATACGAACGACACCCCCCACCAAGAGCGCCAGTACAACGCAGGCCGGCACAACCAGCCAAGGTATGCGCCACGAGCGCGCGCCACGCGCGCGCGCGACGGCGCGCGGCGGATGCGCGGGCGCAACCGCACCCGGAAGCAATTCCCATACGTCGTTGACGCGCGTGAACGCGCGCGCATTCACAGGGCTGGCGGACAGCCATTCCTTGAACGCCGCCTCGACCGCCGCGGTACGCCCGGAATCCTGCAGGCGCGTGAGCCACGCGGAAGCCTCGGCAAGGCTCAATTCGTCGATGACAGCAGATGTAGTCAATTTCATGTTTCCCCCATCCATTGGGTCAAGAACAGGAGTGCGCGGGCCACGCGCTTTTCCACGGCCGCGACGCTGAGGTTCTCACGCTCGGCAATCTGCGCCGCGGTCAGACCGTCGAGACGTTTGGCGAGCAGACAACGTCGCGTCTGCGGATCAAGTCGTTGCAAGCCGGAGCCGGCACGTCGCAGGCGTTCCTGCGAAAGCAACTGGTCCTCGGGCAGCGGCGCCGCATCGGCGAGACTCAGGATGTCGAATCCCTCGTCATCGACCGGCACGCGCGCACGATGCCGCGCCCGGTCACGGCTCAGATTCTCCGCAGCCGTCACCAGGAAGGCCTCCTGCGAGCGTATTTCATGCTTGCGGGTATAGGCTTCGAGGCGCACGAACGCCTCCTGAACCAGATCATCGGCGTCCTGGGGCGCCACGCCGCGGCGCAGAACCACGGCGCGTACCTTGCGCAGCATGGTTGAAAGGTTGCTCACGTCATCCAACCGCCTCAATTTTTCGTTCCGCTCAACCTTATAGACGTTTCACGGGACGAATCCAGACATGTCAGTCAAGGAAATCATGTGACATGGCGCGTCGCAACTGAAGGCGCGTCCGTCATTCCTTTTACAAAATCTCGCTTCCGCGTCGATCCCTCCGGAACCTTGGCGAGCAAACTTTACTGGTCGGTGCGTGCAATCGTTGTCTCGATGCGGCGTGCGTCAAGGTAGTCGTCGTGTCATCAGTTATGCCGCGATCTTCATCGGTGGTCGTTGCGGATTGGGATAGACGTCATTGGCGAGATGCCAGTCGCGTGTTTGCCGGGTCCAGCGCGCCGGATGTCGTTGGCGCGCTTTGGTGTTGAGCTCGGCACGTGCAGCCAACAGTCGTTCGGCTTTGCCCGTCTGGCGCTCGCATGGCGTGACGTCGTTGAGTGCGCTTTGACGGTGCCCGCGGTTATACCAAGCGACGAAGCAATTGACCCACAAACGGGCTTCGTCGAGGGTGTCGAAGGGACGCTGCGGCCATAGCGTGTAGTACTTCGCGCTGCGCAACAGCGCCTCGGCGTACGCGTTTTCGTTACTCACCCGTGGGCGGCTAAACGACGAGGCGACGCCGCCAAGGTGCACGTGGACTGTTACATCGACGTCGACAAGCGCTTCCACTCTGTGCCGCATCCGCTGATCGGCAAGACGGTCGATGTGCGCGTCGGCGAGTAGCTGCTTTAGATCTACTACAAAGGCCAACTGCAGGCGGCGCATCCGATCGGTTGCAAACCGGGCGACTTCTCGACCAAACCCGAGCACGGGCCGTCGGCGCACCGCGCGTAGCCGGACCGCACCCAGGCGCAACTGCAGCGCTGCTGCCGTTACCATCGGCGAGCGTACGGCGGCGGTGATCGCGCGCAAGTTCACACGCTAAACACACGCCGAACAAACCTGCCGATCGAGCATGGGTATTTTGCGACTCGCCAAGGACCATCGTTCGGCACAACTGCAAGCCGCCTGCCGGAGGGCCCTGGAACTGAACATCCTGAGCTATCGCGGCATTCGCGAGTTGATTGCCGCGCTGCCGCGTTCCTCACCACCAAAGCTTCGCGCGCTGGCACACGACAACGTGCGCGGGCCCGACTACTTCGGAGACGGCCATGCTCACTGAGCCGCTGCATCGAGGCTTGCCGGATCTCTCCACACAATGGCGAAAGCTTTCGGTGGCCGGCCGCGACAAGCGCCTGCAAAGTAACGTGTGTGTCCGCGCAATTGGCCATGTCATCACCACGCTGCTCTGCGCCCCATCGAGTGCCGCACGAAGTTTCCGACCGATGCGCAGCGCCGGGTGGTCGTCGTGTTGCTCGATCTTTTCGGGCTAGTCGGTGCCGGACACTAATAGCGGCAATTCCCCTCATCCGAATCTGATCTGGTTGACGGGTAATGATGGCGAGGTCGTGCGACTGGAAAAGGAGCGCGTCGCCGGCACGAAACGCCGCCTGGAAACGCCGATCTTGAGATTGCTCCCGATAGACAGCCTGCTCTGACGGCGCACGCCAACGATCGGCAACTATTGAGCTGCTCGAACCAGCGTCAGGCGCCGCCTCGCCTTCACGCGCATCAGGGATTCTTCCTCGTGCGCATGGCGCGCAGCTTTTCGGCCAGCCACGCAGCGCTCGAGCGCACTTCCTCATGCGGGCAACGGACCTGGTAGGCCTCACCGCTCAGACTGCTCGACGTAGCGGCGGCCACGATAAAATCGTCGGCACCGCTCAGCTTGCCTTTCCCGAGGAGATAGTCGTATTTCGCCTTCAAATGCTGCTGCGCTTTGGTCGCGTCGTACCATTCTCCATTGCGGTAGAACGCGCATCCTGACGAACCGAGCGCTGACAACAGGCCCTCGATTTCGGTGCGTGATGATGCCGATAGTTCGGCGCCGGATGCCAGCCCGGCAGCGAGCGAAACAGTGACGACAGCGACGTGGCATTTCATGCGGCAAGTCTCGACGACGGCCCGATTGAGCCGACCACAGCAGTGTCGCCGAAGCAGTCTGAATGCTGGCCGGCCATGCGCCTAAAGGTCGCGAGCTACGCGAAACCCGATGCGCGCACTGCGCATGTCGATGCGCGCAGCAGCGCGGAACGCGGAGCGTACCTGGTCAGGATCACTGCCCCAGGAGCCGCCACGCACCACACGGCGCTCGCATCCTGGGTTGACCCAGGCGGCGCTGTCGCGCGGCGCGCGCACGTAGT
>JBDSNK010000209.1:0-5036 GCA_039915385.1 Dokdonella sp. | reverse complement strand
CCCTTCAGATCATGTGCGCAAGAACACGCGCATCAGCGCGATTCCGAGCAGGGTCATGAGCAACGAACCGAAAAGATGCGACGCGATAATCGCGACGGTCCAGCCGTATTGCTGGCGAAGGAGCACGGTGACCGTTTCCGCCGAAAAGGCGGAAAACGTCGTGAGCCCGCCAAGGAATCCGGTCATGATGGCGAGACGCCACGCGATTGGCAGCATCTCGTAGTGCGCGAATGCGCCCATTGCCAGGCCCATGATCAGGCCGCCAACAAGGTTTGCCGCCAGCGTGCCAAGGGGCAGGTTAGGCACGATCGGATTCAGAGCTATACCCAATAGCCAGCGCATCACGGCACCTGCAAAGGCACCAAAGCCAACGGCGAAAAAGGAAACGAAATTCATGGCTCTCCCAGCTCGGTTGATTGAACCCGTGGAAGAAAGCGTGGCAGGTCGGCAATAACGCACGGACGATGCCCCGGCTCCCGGCTGCGGGAACGCGCGGTCAGGCATCATCAGCCTCGCGGTGGTTCGAGGAGAATGCCATCTCCTTCAAAACGCCGCCAGCATAGCGCAGCCGTCGGGACTCCCGAAATCCGCGGCGGCGATCGCTACTTCTATGGCATGCCCAACGACCAAAACGTTGTGATTGGCAGTAGTTGCCCGCTGCAGCCGGTGTAGCATGCGCGGCTCGCCAACATGCTGCCAATGACTCTCAACCCAACCCCTCGCCGCCGCCTCCTCGCACCGTTGCTCGCGGCGCTCGCGATGTTCGGCCCGTTTTCCATCGACACGATCTTCCCGGCGTTCCCGGCGATCGAAACCGACCTGCACGCGAACCCGTTCGCGATGCAGCAGACGATCAGCGTCTACATGATTGCCTATGCCCTAATGTCATTGCTGCACGGTCCGCTGTCCGACGCGCTCGGGCGACGTCGCGTGATCCTGGCTGGCGTGGTCATGTTCGCACTCGCGTCGGTCGGCTGCGCGCTAGCTGGCTCGATCGAAACCTTGCTTGCGTTCCGTGCCCTGCAGGGTATCTCGGCAGGCGCCGGTCTCATTGTCGGGCGAGCGATCATCCGTGACTGCTTCGATGGCATCGAGGCGCAGCGATTGATGTCGACCGTGTCGATGATCTTCGGCATTGCGCCTGCAATCGCGCCGATTGTCGGCGGCTGGGTCATAAGTTTCGCGCGCTGGCCGGTGATCTTCTGGCTGCTTGCCGCGTTTTCAATTGCGTTGTGGACTGCGTGTCTCGCGTTGTTGCCGGAAACGCATGCACGCGAGCAGCGCATGACCTTGTCGTTGCGTGAACTGGGCAAGACCTATCGCATGATCTTCGGCGACCGCGCATTCTTTCCGCTCGCGCTTGCTGGATCGCTGAACTTCAACGCGCTGTGGGTCTACATAGCTTCGGCTCCCGCCGTCGTGTTGAATCTTCTCAAACTCGACGCCCAGCATTTTGCCTGGCTGTTCGTACCTGCGATCAGCGGCATGATGCTGGGGGCATTCCTGTCAGGACGCGTTGCTGGCCGCCTGACCGCAGGGGCTACTGTGCGACTCGGCTACTCCATCATGCTCGGCGCGGCGGCGCTGAATCTGGTCATCGCGCTGCTGCTGCCCGAGCCACGCCTGCCGTGGTCAGTGCTGCCGATCGGGTTGCATGCAATAGGCATCGGCATCAACTTCCCGACCCTGACGCTGCTTCTGCTGGATCGTTTTCCGAAGCACCGCGGTGGGGTGTCCTCCGTGCAGGCCTTTGTCAGCCTCTTGATCAGCGCCGTCATGGCTGGCGTGATCTCGCCACTGCTGTCAGGACACTTGTATACCCTCGCACTTGGCGCGCTGGTATCGACGGTGCTCGGCTTCGTCGCATGGAGGATCTATTGCGCCATCGCGACACGGGAAATTCAGGTGGGAATCGTCGAAGCGCAGCCGCGTTGATTGGCGGCAGTGCCGTCGGAGACGTGCGGGCGAATATCGTCCGAACCGGAATGGTGTCGCGAACCCGACGCAACCGCGCGCCGGATTCGCTGAACCACTTCTACTGATTCTCGAATCCGTCGATGAAAATCGCGTCGACGTTCAGGCGAAACGCGCCGCGGCCATGCGTACACGCGAGGATCGTGTGCGTATCGCGATTCGTCTTGATATCGAAGATCGCAACGTTCGGAATGCCCTGGTTGTACGGGATCCAGGTCGCGCCTCCATTCGTGGACAAATACATGCCGATATCGGTGCCGGCCCAAAGCTGATTCGGGAATATCGGATCGAATGCGATGGCATTGACCGGAATATCCGGCAGTCCATTCGACGCATCGGTCCAGGTGGCCCCGCCGTTGTTCGATACGCGCACATTGTGTGCAGGCGTCGAGCCGGTAAAGCCGGCGCGTGACTCGAATACGTTGTTTGCGTTGTGCGGATTGATCGCAATGCCAGAGACGTATTGCGCGGTTACGGGCGTGTTGTCGGTCTCGGTGAAGCTGGTGCCGCCATTGCCGGAGAACCACACACGCCCGTTGCTGGTGCCGACGAACAAGGTATTGGCCGGCTGACCAGGCAGGACGTTTGCAACGCTTTGGATCGCGCTGATCGCGCCAGGCGTCACCGAAGGTGGCACCGGCGACGCGAACGCGTTGCCGCCGTTCATCGCGGTGTAGACGATGCTGCTCGCCGTCGCATTCACCGTATTGGTGAAGAAGTCCGGCGCGACGTAGAGATGATCGGTGCCGAAGTACAGCGTGTCATGAAGACCGCGATCGAGTGTCATCGGCGCATAGAACAACACCCTGTCGGCCGGATTGATGCCGTTGTTCTGGCCGCTGTAAGTGCCGGCAAAGTACTGGTAGTCACCGGGTCCCGATGCGGGGCCGTTCAACGCAACGGCGGCGCCGACAAGATAGTTCGACTGATTGAAGTAGGTGTGCGTGACCTGGTTCGGCATGCCCTGGTCGATCAACGCGAAGCCGCCGTCACCGTCGTCGCTGTGAGTCCACGCGGTTTGGCCAAGGAAGCTGTTGGTGCCGTTATCCTGCGTACCGCCATAGGCCTGCGCCGGATCGGTCGGATGCATGTCGCAGTGTTCGAACTGGGTCAGCTGCAAGGTTGTGTTCGCGCTGATCCAGTGATCGCCATTGTCGTCCGAATGGAAGACGCCACCGTCATTGCCGATCCACAGATGAGTGGGCTGTCCCGGCCAAGACGTGATTGCGTGGAAGTCCGCATGCAACGCGGAATTGCCATCGACGCCGACCATCTTGTCCGCCATTGTGGTTCCACCGTCGGTAGAACGCATGAACGAACTGGGCAGTGCACCGGAATCGCCGCCACCACCGGTGAATACGGTCGTCGATGACTCTGGCGGCGTGTAGATCGGCATGTCGTACCAGCACTGACCCTGGCAGAATCCATTCGCCGCGGGCTTGTTCGCCCAGGTGCTGCCGCCATCGATCGACACGTACAGCTTGCCGCCGTAGCCGGTTCCCGCATCGGTGATCAAGCTGGCGCCGAGGTAGATCACGCTGGAGCCGCCGCTGCTGGAAATCGACAACCAGGTGCGTGCGATACCGCCGACGCCGTTGTTGCCAACGATGGCAGGGAGGCCGCTCGCGACACCGTCGACTGCGCTCCATGTTGCGCCGTTGTCGATCGACTTGAGCAGGCCGCCGCCGATATTGCCGGAGATCAGGGAGACGCCTGCCCACCAGGTTGTGGCGGCGATCGGATCCTGCACGATGCGCGATATGCGCGCCTGCGCCGGAGCGGACGCTGAAAGGGCCCATGTCAGGCCCCCGTCATTGGAGATGTAGATGCCGCGCACTGGAGCTGGCGAGCCGGCCACGCCGCCCACGCCGAACACACCGCTCGAAGACCCTGCCAACAAATGCTGCGGATTGGTCGAATCGACTGCGATCGTAGTCACGCTGCGGTTGATGAATTGCGCCTGCCCGTATGGGCCTTGCCAGGTGTGCCCCGAATCGGTCGACTTGTAGATACCTATGCCGGCGTAGGAGTCGCCGCTGAAATTGCCTTCACCCGTACCCAGATAAAGCGTGCCTTGATTAAGCGGGTGCGCGCCGGGCGCGACCGTGATGACGCCGACGGCAAGCGACCCGAGATAGTCGGTCAAGGGCGACCACGTCGTGCCATTGTCGAGCGTTCGCCAAACGCCGCCCTGCGCACCGCCCGCGTAGACAGCGTTGTCGATCGCGTCGATGGCCAAGCTGGACACGCGGCCGGAAACCGGCGAGCGCGACGCGTCAGTCGCTGAGGTCGGCGTTTGACCGAGCGCGATCGGCGCCGGGCCGATCCCTTGCCAGCTCTCGTTGTGACCGGAACTCGCCAGCGCGGCGGCATGAGTGGCAATCGCGGTCTGGAATTGCCTGTATGCGCGCAGGCGAGCCGCAGCCGAATCGAAATTCACGTCGTAAGGATTCGTGCGACGCAGCGCGTAATAGAGCTCGCGCTGAGCCGCGACGCCATCTGCCTCGCTCTCGGCCTGGGGCGGGCGAGCCGCCAGCACTGAGGCGCTGAACCATAAGGATGTGGCCGCCGCTGCCAATATCCAGAATTTGCTTGCCCGAACGAACATCTGCACTCCTCACAGGTGGTAGTCGAAGGGGCACTATATATCCAAGCCCATCTGGAATCGGCCTGAAGGCTTATTACAAATGCGACGCCAGGCTGATTATTCCGGAGCTCCTGTCGTTGCCGCGGCGATCCCCCCGAGGATCGCACGCAACATCGCGAAGACTTCTTCCTTGCTGCCGGTCACCGAAATCTGCGCGTCACGCTGGATATCGGTGCCGATATTCACCGAGTAGCCGACGCCAAGGTCGTTGCCGTCCTCGTCAATGCGCGCATAGGACTCGGCCTTGCCAATGTAGGCGACGCGGTTTGCGTCGAGGAAACGTCCGTCGGGAAGTTTTATCCAGCGTTGCATGTCGGGATCCATTCGAAGTGGGAAGGGGCGAATCGGGTGTCGCGATCGGCTGGCGGTATCACTGCCAACCGCATTGCTTGCCCTTGTTCTGTTTCTGCAGCCA
>JBDSNK010000270.1:0-3626 GCA_039915385.1 Dokdonella sp. | reverse complement strand
CGCGACTGGCGCTGGACGCGCGACGTGCAGCCGACGCCGAACGCCGACATCCGGCGCATCGAGATCAGTGTCTTCCTCGGTGAATCGAACGAACCGTCGGCCGCACTGAGCGGTTTTGCCGGCACCGCGTTGTCGCCATGAAGAACGCGCGCGGCTTCACCCTGATCGAGCTGCTGGTCGCACTCGTCGTGTTCGCTGCACTCGCGGCCGCCGCTTATGGCGGACTCGCTGCGATCGCACGAACGCGCGGTGCGCTCGCCGTGCAGCAGGATCGTTTTGCTGCGGTCACGCGCTCGGTGTCCGCATTCGAGCGCGACCTGCGCCAGGCGGTCGCGCGCCCCGTGCGAGGCAACGACAACAAACCGCTGCCGGCCTTGATCGGCAATCCCGACAGCGTTGAATTCACGCGGCTCGGATTCGCCAACCCGCGCGCCGAACCGCGCAGCAATCTCGAACGCGTGGTGTATGGATTGGACAGCGGAAAGCTGCGTCGCGGTCGCTACGCGGTGCTCGATCGCGCGCCCAATACCGTACCCGCAACCACCGAGCTGCTCGATCGCATCAGCGACGTGCGGCTGCGCTATTTCGCTGACGATCACATCTGGCGCGAAACCTGGCCGAGCGGCCAGTCGGCGGACCCGCTGGCGATGCCGCGCGCGATTGAATTCCGTTTTCTGCTGACCGACATGGGCGAAATCCGCCGCGTTATCGAATTGCCTTCTGCGTTGCCAACGTCTGCACACCCACCGGCCACGGGCGGCGACCTCGAACCGCCATCGCGCAACCCGCGCCCGACGCAGGGCTCGCCGCCGGCAGGTGCACGATGAACGCACGGCCGCAGCACCAGCGTGGCGTTGCACTGCTCGTCGCATTGCTCGTCGTCGCGCTCGCGGTGATCCTGATCGCCGCGTTGCTTGATCGCGGTGAACTCGCGCTCGCGCGCACACGCAACGTGCTGCGCTCCGAACAGGCCGAAGCCTATGCTCAGGGGCTGGAGATCTACGCTGCGCAGATCCTGCTGACCACGAGTGGGCAGGCGGACACCAATGTGAGCCCGTGGGCTTTGCCACTGCCGCCGCAGCCGGTGCCGGGCGGCATCATCAGCGCGACGATGCACGACATGAACGGCTGCTTCAACCTCAACAACATGGCCGCCAATGGGGGCGATCCGTTGACATGGGTACCGTTGTTCGCGAACCTGCTGAAGGCACGTGGCGTCATCGATCCCGCTCTGCCAATCGCCGTGCGGGACTGGCTTTCGGCAACCCCCAACGCAGGTGACGACAACACCTATCTTGCGCAACCGATCCCGTACCGCCCCGCGCACCGCGCGTTCGCGCATGTGTCCGAACTTCGACTCGTGCGCGGATTCGATGGCGACGTCTATGCCAAGGTCGCGCCTTACCTGTGTGCGTTGCCGGCGGGTACGAGGATCAACATCAATACGGCGAGTGTACCGGTGCTGCAGAGCTTGGGCATTTCCCAATCGGCCGCCGAGAGTCTGTGGAACAACGGTCAGGCGCATTTCAATGGACTTGAGGATTTGCCCGCCGGGGTCGGGACGACATTGCCAAAGGCATTGCTCGACGTCAAAAGCAGCTTCTTCCTTGCACGCGGCGACATCGTGCTCGATGATGTTCCGTTCACGTTCTATAGCCTGATCGAGCGAGGCAATGGTTTGATCAGCGTGATCAGCGTGATCGAGCGCAGTCGTGGCAGCGACGATGCCTTGATCGCGCCCGCGCCGATCGCCGCAGCGCCGGCACACGCAGGGGCGCCGAAATGAAGCCAGCCGGAATAGAGCCCGCTGAAATGAAGTACGCGCACAGCAGCTCCCGGCCGTTCTGCGATCTCGCGAACGTCGATCTCGTCTACAATCCCGCCGTCTCCTCGCGCTGACATCTCCATGCCTGATCGCCTGCTGTTGCGCCTTGCTTCCGATGGCAGCCTCACCTGGCTGCGCCAGTCGGCAGGCGCACGATCGCCAGCTGCATCGGAGGCAGGTACGCCGCCTGCATCGGTGCTCGCCGACAGCGGCGAGATCATCGTGCTGGTGCCCACGGAAGATGTGCTGCTGACCGAGGTCAAGCTCAGCGCGCGCAACCGCGCGCAATTGCTGCAGGCGCTGCCGTACGCAGTCGAAGAGCAGTTGCTCGGTTCCACCGAGGAACAGCATTTCGCCGCGGCACAAGGCGCTGGCGATACGTTCGGTGCCGCCGTCGTCGCGAAGGAGAAAATGCGCGCATGGCTTGCGCGTCTGGCCGAGGCCGGCATCCAGCCCGATGTGCTGATGCCCGAATCGCTTGCGTTGTCGCTACCTGCCAGTGGCGCCAACCTCATGATCGAGGATGCGCGCGCGATCGTGCGCCTGTCGGCGTGGTCTGCGTTTGCGTGCTCGTTGCGCGAGTTGCCGCAATGGCTCGAACAGGCGAATGCGGATGGCGCTGTTGCGCCGTTGACCGTGCACGATTTCCGCAGTGCGCCCGTGCTTGCATTGCCGTTGCCGATCGCCGCCTATCGCGAACGTCAGCGCGACGCGCTCGCGTGGCTCGCGTCCGGATTCACACAGGCGCCGCTCAACCTGCTCGATGGTGAGTTCGCGACCGGACATCGTCACGCGCGCGGTGCGCGCTGGTGGCGCATTGCCGCGATGCTCGCTGCGGCTGTCGTCGTGCTCGCAATCGCGAACGTCGGCTTCGATGTGCTGCGGCTGTCGCGCGCATCGGCGCGCATGGACACGCTCGCGCAGGATGCCGTGCATGCCGCTTTTCCGGATATTGATGCCGCGCAACTCGCACGTCTCAGCCCCGCGGATCTCATGCGTGGCCGCCTCGAACGCCTGCGCGGCGGTACTGAATCAACCGGCCTGCTCAAGGTGCTCGCACAGATCGCACCGGTGCTCGGCGGCACCACGCGCATCCAGACGCGCGGCATGGAATATCGCAACGGCGTGCTCGAACTCGCGTTGCTCGCCCCGGATATCGGCGTGCTCGACAGCGTGCGCGAGCGACTGATGACCGTGCCCGGCGTGCAAGCCGTGGTCACCGCAGCCAACCCCTCCGGCGTAGGGGTCGATGGGCGCATCCGTATCAGCAATCCCGCCGACAGCAAACCCGGCATCGGCAAATCCGACGAAAGTCACGCAGGCACACCATGATCGCCGCATGGTGGAACAGCCTCGCGCCGAACGAGCGACGCATGCTTGGACTCGGCGCACCGATCGTGGTGCTGCTGCTCGGCTGGGCACTCGTCTGGCATCCGCTCGCGACCAAGCGCGCAGAGTTGGAACGCAACGTCGACATCCAGCGCCACGATCTCGCCTACGTGCGCACCGGCGCCACCGAGATCGAAACTCTCCGCGCAACCGGCACGCGTTCGCGCGCCGATCGCGAAGGAAAGTCGCTGCTTGCGCTCGCTGATGCAACGGCACGCAGCGGTGGACTTGAAAGCGCACTCAAGCGCGTCGAACCGGTTGGCACGCGCGGTGTGCGCGTGAGTTTTGAAGCGGCGAATTTCGATGCGCTGGTGGGGTGGATCGAAAGCTTGAGCAAGACCTACGGCATCGAAGCGAACGATTTTTCTGCGGATCGGGCCGATGGGGTGGGGCTCGTGAATGCGCGGGTTAC
>JBDSNK010000091.1:0-8487 GCA_039915385.1 Dokdonella sp. | reverse complement strand
GGCATCGTGGTCGCCGTGTCGGTGATGTGGACCTACATCACCGTGGCCGAGTACATCAACGCGCAGGAAGGCCTCGGCCAGCTGATCCAGAATGCGCGCCGTTTCTCGGCGATGGACCAGGTGTTCGCCGGAATCTTCGTGATCATGGCGCTCGCGCTGGTCAGCTATCAGCTGATGCGCTATGCGCGCGTGCGCCTCTATCCGTGGGAGACATCGCAATGACGGAAGCGGTATCCCTCAAGTTGACGCACATCGTGCAGGACTACCCGTCGCCCGACGGCGGCGCTCCCAATCGCGTCATCGACGACGTCAGCATGGCGTTCGATGGTCCTTCGATAAACATGCTGCTCGGCCCGTCCGGCTGCGGCAAGTCGACTCTGCTGCGCATGATGGGCGGCGTGCGGCCAAGCGACGTGGTGACGCCGACCTCGGGCACGATCGAGATCAATGGCGGACCCTGCGACGACGCGCACGACGAAGTGATCACGGTCTTCCAGCGCTATGCCAACCGACCTGACCTGAATGTGTTCGAGAACGTCGCATTTCCGTTCCGCTTCAAGCTGTGGCAGCAGCGCGTAAGCAAGGCCGAGTCGACACGGCGTGTGCACGAGATCATCGAGGCCGTAGGCCTCGCTGACAAGGAACGCTTGCTGCCATCGCAACTGTCAGGTGGCCAGAACCAGCGCGTCGCACTTGCGCGTGCGCTGGTGCTGCAGCCACGCGTACTGCTGATGGACGAGCCGTTCGGCGCGCTCGATGCGCAGACCCGTGGCGACATGCAGGAACTGTTGATCAAGCTGCATCGGCAGCAACCCTGCCTGATCGTGTTCGTGACGCACGACGTGACTGAAGCGATGATCCTCGGCGACCGGGTGATCGTGCTGTCGACGCAACCAGGCCGCGTTGCCGACGACTTCGTCATCGACGAAAAGCAGCCGCGTCCGGCCCTTTGGCTGCGTTCCACTGAAGGCGTGACCTTGCAGCAGCGCATCCTCGCTCAACTGCATCAGGCTGCTGGACATGGTCGCGTGACGGTGTCGGTCTGAGACTGAGCGACGATGGCACTCAACCAGCCGATGGGCGAATCCGCGGAAGAACCTTCCTATGTGAAGGAGATGTTGCTGCATCCAACCAACATCAATCTCTCGCTTGGCGCCGCCGTGCTCGGCGGTGCGTTGTCGTTTCCGCTCGGATTCGCCGGGGCGGCTGTGGTGGGTATTGCGTATCTCGCGGGCGAAGCGATCGCGGCGATGTACGTACCGTCGTCGCCAACGTTTCGCGCCTCCGTCGACAAGCGCCGCCGCACGCAGCGGCGCAACGATGTCGTGGCTGACCTGTCCAGCGAAATCAGGCGCCGTGAACAGGGCGACGATCGCAACTGGAGCGTGCTCGAACATATGCGAGAGCGCATCGCGTTCCTGCGCGAGATCGCCAAGAATCGCGACATCCCGCTGACCGAGAATGACATCGAACGCCTGGAGGATTCCTGCGTCGACTATCTCGGCTTGTGGCTGTCGCAGTTGTCGATGGTCGATCGCGAGCAGGCTGCGGACGATGTCGCGGTCGACCGTCGTCTGAAGGACATCAACGAGAGGCTGGATCGTCAGCCGGAGCGTGCCGAGCGCGCCAGCCTCGAAAAGGCGCGCGGCGATCTGCAGGAAATGCTGCGCCGGCATCAGCGCCTCGGCACGCGGCGCGCAGCCGTGGAAGCGGCCTTGCTCTCGATTCCGGATGCGGTGGAGGAGATTTACCACATGGTCATTGCGGCGCCGACTTCCGGGGCACAGGCCGATCGCCTGCAGGATGCGATCAACCGTCTGCACCTGGAGGAGACGCTCGAGGTGACCGTCAACGATGAATTGGGCGATGCAATGCCGCGGCCCGCGCTGCGCGCGGTCGCCCAGAGCCGATGAGGTGACTGTGATTGCAGTAAGCGTGAACGAGTTGCGGGCGCTGACGGATTTTCCCGCGCATGAAGTGCTGGTCGCCAGCACGGTCAACGGCGCGACTTCGTCGACCGACAAGCTGTTGCGCTTCCTGGTTCGCTATGCGAGCTGGAACGGTTTCTTCGGCTCCGGCGTTGCCACGCTGGCAGGCAAGATTGGTCGCTGCCGCGGCCTGTTCAGCGATCCGAACGAGCCGGTGGTCGCGCTGGCCGATCGCAGTGTGCTTGTCGCCAGTTACATCTTCGACGCGGCGCGCGACGAATTTGATGATCGCGCCACCGAGTATCGCGACACGCATCGCGATCTGGCTCAGGCAACGTTGCGCGGACTCATCCACTTCAGCCGTGCGTGCGCTCCGGCAACTGCGGTGTCGGACGAGGTGCTCAACCAGGTCTTGGCCGATCCGGCATGGCTGCAGGCCCTGAGCGCGCGCGTCGCGCAAGGCTACGGCGCATTCACGCAGGACCTGCGCGAGACGATATTCACCAGCATCGGCTACCACCTCGGTTCGGAATTGCTCGCGGACCGCGAGTTTTCGCTGATCGACACCGCATTGCGCGAAGCCCTGCCCGATGTCGTCGCTTACCTGAGTGAGCACCGCGAGCAGGTGGGTGAGCAGGATCATGTCGCCTATCAGTGGATCGCCATTCATTCCGGCGCTGGCGGGGCAGTCGAGGAAGATCACTTCCGACTCGCGCTCGAAGGCGTCAATTTCGCTTTCCGCTGCGTGCCACAGCCGATGCACGAGGAACTGCGGCGACACCTGCACTACGGATTCCAGAATTTCGCCAGCGACCATCACCAGTTCTTCAGCCACGTCAACCAAGCCTAGCGGGAGCCGCACCCATGTCCAGCATCAACTTCTTCGCGCGCGTGGGAAATCTCTGGAAGGGATTTCTGTCGCTGTTCATCGCCGACATCGAGATCGCGCATCCGGAGATCGCCTACGAGAATGCGATCAACGGCCTGATCCAGAAATATACTCGCCTGAAATCGGCCACAGCGGCGATCATCCGGCGCCGCGACGAAATCAGCGCGCGCTTCGCAGACGCGACCAAGCAGCGTGACCAGATCAACGGCGATTTGAATGCCGCAATCGCCACGCAGCAGGACGACCTCGCCCTCGTTCTCATCCAGAAGAAAAATGCGGTCGAAACTGATCTGAAGGACGTGGAAACGGAAGCGCAGCAAGCGCGCGCGGATGCCGACGATGCGAAGAATTCGCTGCTGTCGGTGAAGAGCGAGATCGACAAGCTCAAGGCCGAAAAGGATCGCATGCTGGCGAAGATGACCAGCGCCAAGGCACGCCTGAGCATCCAGCAGCAGATCGAGGGTCTCAGCGTCGATGCGGAGGTGCAGACGCTCGACCGCGTGCGCGAGCACATCAAGAACACGGTCGCGGAGGCGAACCTCGGCCAGGAGTTGCACGACACCGATCTCGACGTGCGCTTGAAGAAGTTGCAGCAGCAGGGCGGCGATGTATCCGCGCGTGCGCAGCTCGACGAGATGAAGAAAGCGCGCGCGGCGCAGCCCGCCGGCAACAAGCAGATGTAAGGCATGAGCACCGCGCGCCTGCCCGCAAGACCCGGATTGCCCGAATGGGCCGAAACTGTCCGCCGCAAATACGTCGGCGGCGAAGCCTCGGTGTTCCTGCTGTACGGCAATGTGTTCGACCAGATCCTCGATGGCAACGAGTGGAAGTCGCTGCAGGATTTCATCGCGGGCACCCTGCTTGCCGACAACAAGGATCACGTGCTGTTGTTCGATCCCTGCGAGGGTCTGTCAGCCGCGAAGGGCGCGCTTGGCGACTTGCGTGACGGGCTGGAATCGCTTGAGCAGGTGCTGTTCACGCGCGATCGTGTTGCCGCGATCGTCGCGTACGCCGACTCCGTCGCTCCGGCCGGCGACGAGGCGATGCTCGGGCTTGCCGACCGCGTCGCCGGCGTGCGCCTGCACCGCTGGTCTCTAAGCCCGGAGCTTGCAGGCAAGGACAACGTGGTGTTCCTCATTTCCGAATCGCTGGCCGGCGTCAACGCGAAGATCGTCGCCAACCCGCGCGTCGCCGCGGTCGAAATACCGCTACCGGACCAGGCGATTCGCGAAAAGGTGATCCGCCACGCTGATTCGAATATTCCGCCGGAGCAAGTCGCGCGCCTCGCCTCGCACACCTCGGGCCTGCGTGCGGTGCATATCCGGCAGATACTGACGCCGCAGCCGGGCAAGGGCCTGGCGGACGACGAGCGACGTGCCTTGATTGTTTCGCTGCTGGGCACGGCGGCGGACGCGTCCGTCCGCGCAGATAAGCTGCTGCCGCTGACCGCGGGCATGTCGGCCGTCGAAATACAGCAACTTATCCAACTGTCGCGAGCCGATTCCAAAGCGCCGGACGATGACGGTTACGCCGAAGTGCTCGAGCTCGTGCGCCGGCGCAAGCGCGAGATCATCGAGAAGGAATGCTCCGGCTTGATCGAGTTCGTCGACTCCCGCTTCGATCTCAATGCGGTCGGCGGCAATGCCGCGATCAAGGCCGAACTCCATCGCGTCGCCGAGGCAATCCGCTCCGGCGATGCGTCGCGCTGTCCGATGGGCCTGCTGATGGTCGGCCCGATGGGAACCGGCAAGACCTTCGTGACCAAATGCTTTGCGAAGTCGTCCGGTCTTTCGGCGGTGGTGCTGAAAAACTTTCGCTCGAAATGGGTCGGCTCCACCGAGAGCAACCTGGAGAAAGTGCTGACGATGGTGAAGGCGATGGGCCCGATCATCCTCATCATCGACGAGGGCGATCGCAGCTTCGGTTCGCAATCGGAAGACAGCGATGGCGGCACTTCATCGCGGGTGGTCGCGCGCATCAAGGAGTTCATGAGCGATACGGACAATCGCGGCAGCGTGCTGTTCGTGCTCATGACGAACCGGCCGGACAAACTCGACACCGATATAAAGCGTGCCGGCCGCCTCGACATCAAGATTCCGCTGTTCTACCCAGGCGAGACCTCCGAGGTAGTGGCGATTCTGCAATCGTTGCTCGATCGCTATCGTCTTTCCGATGCGAATGCCAAACCGGGCGCACTCGATGCGCCGGCGCAGCGCATGATCGGCTACTCGAACGCGGACATCGAAGCGGTCGTGCTGCTGGCCAAGTCGATGGCGGACGATGCATTGCCCCTGCGTGCTGAAACGCTGGCCGCGGCGATCGACGATTACCTGCCTTCACGCGACAGCGCCATGATCGAATACATGAACCTGCTCGCGGTGTTCGAGGCTTCGCGGCGGCAGTGGTTGCCTGCGCTCTATCGCGACATGACGCCGGAAACGCTGACGGCGAAACTTGCCGAGAGCCGCCTTCTGTGCGGCCGGCGTGCAGGTGGAGGCTAGGCATGGCGATCAAGCAGGACAGCCTGCGCGCGTTCGTCAAGCGCAAGATATCGACCGCAAAGGCGAGCAAGGGCTGGACCTGGGACGATCTGTCCGCCCTGATCGAGGAATTGGGAGGTAATCAGTCGGCGACGACGTTGACCACCAAGCACAGTCGCGGCTCGTTCCGTGCGCAGGATTTCCTGCTCCTGCTGCGAGCGATGGGGGTGCGTTTCATCGATCTGTCCGACCTCGATGTCGCCGGACTCGACGAAGCCGTGCGCAAGGTGGATGCGCGCAAGCGCGCACGATGAAGGCGATCGGTTTGAGGCTGTCTTCGATGGTCAGCTCATCCTAGAGGCCTATGCCTCCTCAGCCTGCGGGTTCGCCGCGGTTGCCCCGGTCCACTCGGCACTCGCCATGCCCACCGCTGCCTTGTACATTTGGCGCGCGTGCCGTTGGGAAATCGGTTCGGGTCACGGCAGGGCAGCAGCCATCGCGCATTCGAGACTCACGCCGGAAGATCCCGACGTTTGACGGGGGCTCGTGTTCCTTGATGCCCATGGAAGCTCGGTATTCGCATCGGCCAGGAAGTGCCGCCACGTTGCGCATGGCAACGCGGACACCATGCGAACGTGCCTCGCCGTCCCGTTAGTTATTGCCGATCATCGAATTCAACGCCGATCTTGGCGCAACCGTTTTGGGGAAAACCTAGTGAACAAGCAACTGATCAGATTTGCAAAACGCGCCGTTTTGCTGATCGGTCTCGCCAGCGCCGCTACGGCGTGGGCTGGACCGACCGAATCGTTTTGGCACGATGACGCAGGGCGCAGTTTGTCCGCCGACGCGCCGCATCCCGCCGATTTCCGTGCATTGACCCTGGATACCGCCGAGGTAGCCGCGTACCTGAAGGCTGCGCAAAAGGGCGGCGTCGCGACGACGATCGCGCTGCCGCAACCGGATGGCGGCTTCGCCGATTTCATGGTGACCGATTCGGGCACCATGCCAATCGAGTTGCAGAACAAGTATCCGGACATCATCAGCCTCAAGGGCAGCGATGCGCAGGGGCGTGCAGTGCGCCTGGACGTGTCGCCGATGGGATTCCAGGCGATGGTGTTCGACAAGACCGGCATGTGGCTGGTGCGCCCGGAAGTGCTGGGTGGGGGCAATCGCTACATCAGCTTCAAGCGCGCCGGACTGGCCGTGCCGACCGGCGAAGGCACCTGCGAGGTGAGTGGTGGCATTGACCCGGCTGGTCTGAATCTGGCGCCTGCGCCGATGACGCAAACCGGTGTCAACCACCGTGTGTATCGCACGGCGGTCGCGGCGAACCATCAATACATTGCCGCCGTCGGCGGCGGCACCGTGGCTGGCGGCCTCGCGGCGACCGTGATGGCGGTCAATCGCGTGACCCAAGTGTACGAATACGAGATGTCGATCCAGCTCACCCTGGTGCCGAACGACGATCTCATCATGTATGCAAGTGCGACCGGCGATCCGTTCACCAGCAACGGCACCGGCGTGATCAGCAACAGTACCAGCGTCATCAGTGCCGCGATCGGCGCCGCCAACTACGACATCGGTCACGTGTTCACGACGGGTAGCGGTGGTGTAGCCGGCCTAGGCGTCGTCTGCAGTTCGTCGCAAAAGGGACGCGGAACGACCGGTCTTCCAAACCCTACGGGCGACGCGTTCTACATCGACTACGTTGCGCACGAGATGGGCCACCAGTTCGGCGGCAACCATCCGTTCAACGGCTCGCTCAGCAATTGCTCCGGTGGCAATCGTAACGGATCGACCGCGTACGAGCCCGGCAGCGGAACCACGATCATGAGTTACGCCGGCATCTGCGGCGCCGACGACCTGCAGCCGCATTCGGATCCATTCTTCCATGCAATCAGCCTGCAGGATATCACCAATTACACCGCGGCGGGCGGCAATTGCTCGGCCAACACGGTGAACAGCAACCATGCGCCCGTGATCACCCCTGGCCGCCTGCCGACCGGGCTCACGATTCCCGCTCGCACGCCGTTCGTGCTGACTGGCGCGGCGACGGATGTCGACGGCGGCGACACGGTGACGTACGACTGGGAAGAATGGGACTTGGGTCCGCAGGCGCCACTGACCGCGGGCGACAATGGCACGAGCCCGATCTTCCGTTCATGGCCCACCACCACCAGTGGCGCGCGCATGTTCCCGAAGCTGTCGACCATTCTGACCGGCACTGCGGTGCCGGGCGAAACGCTGCCGACCACAAATCGCACGCTGAAATTCCGCCTGACCGCACGCGACGAGCGTCCGGGCTTTGGCACCAGCCAGAGCGCGGACATATCGCTCGCAGTGGTCAATACCGCAGGTCCGTTCAAGGTCACCGTGCCGAATACCGCGGTGAGCTGGGCGCAGGGTTCTGCGCAGACCGTGACCTGGGACGTCGCCAACACGAGTGCGTCGCCGGTGAGCTGCGCCAACGTCGACATTGCGTTGTCGAGCGATGGCGGCCAGACGTACGCGTACACGCTGGCGACGGGCGTTGCCAATTCCGGCAGCGCAGGCATCACGGTGCCTTCAGTCGCAACGACGCAAGGGCGTGTCAGCGTGAGTTGCTCCAACAACATCTTCTTCGATGTCTCGGACGTCAATTTCAGCATTCCCGGCGCCGCGGGTACGTATTCTATCGGCGGCACTGTCAGCGGTCTGACCGGAACCGGTCTGGTGCTCAAGGTCAACGGTGGCGAAGACCTGCCCGTCAGCGCAAGTGGCGCGTTTACTTTCGCTACGCCGCTCGCTACTGGCGCGGCGTATGCCGTGACGGTAAGCACGCAGCCTTCCACGCCCGTACAGAGCTGCACCGTCACCAACGGCAGCGGCAACGTCGGCATCGTTGATGTGACGAATGTGGCCGTGACCTGCACGACACCCACCTATACGGTTGGTGGATCCGTCAGTGGATTGGTCGGTACCGGTCTTGTCTTGAAATTGAATGCCTCGGCCACGAACAAGGTCACGGTGAATTCGAATGGCGCGTTCACTTTTCCCTTCGGGTTGAGCGACTCGACGTCCTATGCGGTGTCCGTGAGTACACAGCCATCGGCTCCGGCGCAAACTTGCACGATCACCAATGTCAGCGGAACGATTGCTTCGGCGAACGTGAGCGATGTCGCGGTGACCTGCGTGACGACGACATATACGG